>NZ_OY781470.1:310816-621632 GCF_963676935.1 Halarcobacter sp. | reverse complement strand
CTGCGATAGATACTAATATCCCTGAGATAAGAGCATTTTGTATAAAATCATATTGTAAAGCTTCAAACATATTTGTCCTAATTGTGTGTATGGTTACAACATATTTCTGTTTTGCCAAGAGCTGAAAGAAGTTCAACTTCACAAAGATGCTCTTTATCTATATCAACAGTGTTGCTAGTGTTATTTTTTAAATGATGATAAACTAATCTTTTATTAATATGGGCAACATTTTTTGCATAATTTAATAAAATTGAAATATCATGACTTACTACAACTATTGATATAGTTTTATTTAACTGTTTAAGTAGTTCATATATCTCTTTTTGTCCTTTTACATCAATACTTGCAGTGGGCTCATCTAAAAGCATTATTTTAGGATTTGTACAAAGTGCACGTGCAATAAAAACTCTTTGTCTTTGACCTCCACTTAAATCTCCTATTTTGCTATTTGCAAAATTTTCCATATCAACTTTTTTTAAAGAATCCATAGCACAAGAGATATCTTCTTTACTGTAACCAAATAATTTTTTCTTTGTAATTTTATGTCCCATTAAAACTACTTCTAAAGCAGTTATAGGAAAATCAGTATTCAAATTTGTATTTTGAGGAACATAACCTATTAGATCATTTTTTAAACCTTTAGTGATAATTCCACTTTTTGTTTTTAATAATCCTAAAATTAGTTTTAACAGTGTTGATTTACCTCCACCATTTGGACCAATAATAGCTAAAAAATCATTTTCTAAAATATCTAAATTTATATTTTCTAAAACACTTGATGTATCATAACTATATGAGATATTTTTAATTTCTATTAATTTATTCATCTAAACTTATAACCTCTTTTCATTCGCGATTATACTATAATCACTTATCAATTTAGATAAAGTCTATATAATCTTACAATCTCAAACCAAAAAGTACCTATATATTCGTGAAAAGCAAGGGTAGTTTTGTTCATATATGTAACTTTAGGGAAAGTTAAATAATCTATATTTTCTTTATAAGAAAATTCAGTTGGTGCAGGAATTGGATTTAAACCTTCTGATTTAAAGATTTTTATTGCTCTTGGCATATGAGAAGCACTTGTAACTAAAATAAATTTTTCATCCCCTATAGATTTTTTTAAATATTCTGCTTCTTCAATTGTATCTTTTGCTTTTTCTTGAGTTAATATATCTTTGATTGGTACGCCTAGAGAAATAGCTGCATTTTTTGCAATTAGTGCATGGGGAGTCAACTTGTCATCTCCAGCATATCCTGAAACAATTAGTTTAGAACTGTTTAACTTTTTATATATTCTAATACCTTCAGATAATCTTTTTAAAGCCGTATTAGAAAGTTGTGATACTTCTGAAATATCAGAATTAGTACTATGTGCATTCCCTAATACCAATACATATTTTATATTTGAATCTATGTTGATATATGATTTATATTTAGTCTCTAAAGGTTTTATTAAACTATTAGCAAAGGGCGCATATGAGATTAAAAGTAGCCAAACAAATCCTATTGAGATAAAGAGTTTTGCTTTTTTATATTTACTGATAAAAAGAAAAAATAGTCCAAAGAAAAACAATATAAGAGAGATAGATAAAGGCATAATAAATAAAGAAACAGCTTTCTTAATAAAAAATAACATTTAAATTTTTTCCCCAATCAAGGCAGAAGCATAACCAACTACGCTTTTATCATCTTTTGTTCTATCATAACTTGTGCAATAATATAAAAGTTTCGTATCTAAATTATATTTAATAGCAGATTTTATCATGGCCTTCACACCCACTTTTCCACATGCTTCACAACCTTTATCAAACATATTTAAATCTTTATTTGCAATTGCATTAAGACATATATTATCTAACTTTTTTGCCTCTTCAAGTGTATAAAAATGACTTAAATCAGTACTAATAACTATAAAATTATCTTTATCAAAAAGTAATTCATCTATTAGTAGTGATAATTGATTAAAATCTAACTTACCATAAACTATCTCTATAACTTTTGCTTCTTTGAAATAGTTTTTTACAAAAGGAGCTTGAGTTTCTGTAGAGTGTTCTTTATGAACCTCTTTATTAAAATCTAAAAAACTAAATTTGTTTTTTAAATTATTTGAATACTCAAAATCTATCTGTAGATCACCTAAAGGTGTTTTGTAATTATCATATAATGCAATAGAAGCACCTTCAAGATAAACTTTGTGTGAGGGTCCAATTATAATCACTCTTTTAATATTATTACTTGATGAAAGATTGTATGCTAAATTGGCAGTAAAACCACTATAAATATATCCTGCATGAGGAGAGATTATAGCTTTAGGATTTATTTTTAGCTTATCTTCTTTAATACTAAAACTTTTATTAAAATGTTCAATAAATCTATTTATCTCTTTATTACTATCTGGATAAAAGCTACCTGCTACGGCCATCTCTCTACTAGTCATCTATTCTCCTTCAAATATTCCATCTATTTTTGTATTACACTCTGGACAAAAACTCGATGTTAATTTATTATCAAGTACATTAAAGTACTCTCTACTAATTAACTTAGTATTACATTTTGGGCAATAAGTGTTATTTGGAAAGCCTATATTACCAATGTACACATATAATAAACCCTCATTTTTTGCAATATCATATGCCATTTTAAGCTTTTCAAAAGAGGTTCTTGGAAGATTTAACTCTTTGTAATCCGGATGAAAAGCTGAAATATGCCAAGGAGTATTAACTCCTAAATTATCTTTTATAAATTTTACAATCTTTCTAATCTCTTCTTCTGAATCATTTTTACTAGGTACCAAAAGTGTTGTGATCTCAAGCCAAATTTTATTCTTTTTCAATCTTATAATATTGGATAAAACTTGATCTAAATTCCCACCTAAGTTTGATTTATAATATTTATGATTAAAAGATTTTAAATCAACATTTATAGCATCAATAACCCCAACCATATCATCTATTATCTCTTTACTTTCAAAGCCATTACTTACAAATACTGACTTTATACCAAACTTTTTTGCTTCAATTGCAATATCTTTTGCAAAGGGGTAAAAAATTGTTGGTTCATTATATGTATAAGATATAGATTTACATAATCTTTGTTTCGCTATTTGTGCAACATCTTTTGCAGATATATAATTTGATTTATCTATCTTTTTCTCTTGGGAAATCCCATGATTTTGACAAAAATTACAATGGAAATTACAACCTACTGTTCCAAGTGATAGTGATTTTGAATTGGGTAAAAAATGATAAAGAGGTTTTTTTTCTATTGGGTCAATATTAAATGCACTAATATGCCCATATACTAAACATTCAATTTTTTCACCAGTATTTTTATTAACTCCGCAAATTCCAATTTGTCCCTCTTTTAAATCACAATAATATGAACATAAAAGACAAGTTTTTTTATCGGGGTTAGTGTTTGAGGTTTTGAAATATTGCATTTTAATCCTCTTTTATTTTTATTGCCTCATAAATAAAAATTTTTGGTAAAGCAGATAAAGAAGAGGGATTTAATCCAGCTTTTCTACATAAATGAACCATAAAGTCATTAAAGTTGGGTAATTGTTCCCAAACTTGTGGTAGAAAAGTTGCCCTTTTCCCATCAAGTTCTAATATCACACCATGTTTGTTGGGAATTAGTTTTTCTTCTAAGTCTTTAAAATCACTATATTTTAAAAGTTCAGGTTTTGTTAAAAGTGAAATCTCAACTTTTATCTGTTTATACTCATCTTTATCTAAAGGGGTAAATCTTGGATCATTAAAAGCTGCAGCTTTTGAATTATGAATAATATCTTCCAATAAGATTCTATGGGCAACTAATGAACCTATACAGCCCCTTAATTGTCCATCTTTTGTTAAAGTAACAAAGGATGCTTCAATCTCTTTTAAAAAGGTAAATTTATTTAATAAAGTATCTTTATCTATTTTAATGTTTTCATCAAAAACTGATTCTATTGATTTTCTTGCAAGTTCTAATAATACTTTATTTTTTTCATCCATTATTTATCCTATTTATCTTTTATAATATCTTTTATCGCTTTAATAAACTTTTCATCACTGTTTAAGCATTTACAAACTTTATAATCTAATACTCCTATCTTATCAGCTTCCTCTTTATATTCAATACTTAATTCAAAATCTGTTTCTGAATTATCTATTAAAAAAGCAATTGGATATATTAATACTTTTTGATTTCTATATTTAGTTAATTCACTATCTAAAGAGGGTTCTAACCACTTCATAGGACCTACTTTAGATTGATAAGCCAAAGATATAGATTTGAAATCAATATTATATTCTTCTAAAATTTTTGACAAAATATCAACATGTTCATTAATTTGTTTTTCATAAGGATCTCCCTTATCTACAATTTTCTGAGGTAAACCATGTGCTGAAAAGATCAAATTATACTCTTTATAGTTTTCTACACTATTTTTAATAGTATCGATAATAGCCTCATTAAATATTCTATTTTTATAAAAAGGCTCTATAACCTCAATATGAAATTTTCTTTTTGAATACTCAATAAAATCTTCAACTGAAGACTTAGTTGTTGTGGTTGAATACTGAGGATACATTGGAAAAAGTATTACCTCTTTTACCTTTTTCTTTTCAAGTTCTTTTACAACTTCACTTGCAAAAGGTGGAGTATATCTCATAACTTGAACTACACATATATCTTCAAATTCATCATTTAATTTAGAAACTAATTTCTCTGTCAGGGGATTAATTGGTGATCTATTTCCAATCTCTTCATAATTTTTCCAAGCTGAATCTTTTCTGCTACTTACAATAAATTTTGCAATTAAAGATCTAAAAAAGTCACTTTTTATAGTTAAGATATTTTTATCATTAAACATATTTGTTAAAAACATCTCTAGCTCATCTTTATTTCGTGCTCCACCCATATTTAATAAAACTAAAGCTTTTTTACACTCTTTAATCATCTATTTCTCCATAATTTTATTTAAATCAATAAGCTCATCACTACACCATTTAGCTAAACTCATATCGTGAGTAATAAGTAAAATTCCACAGTTATTTAGTTGGTTTACAATTAGTTTCATAACATCAACTGCAACTATGTTATCTAATGCTGATGTTGCTTCGTCTACAAGTAATAAATCTGGTTTCATCAAAAGTGCTCTAAGAATAGAACATCTTTGTAGTTGTCCTCCACTTAATTCATGTGGTCTTTTATATAAAAAATTCTTATGTAAATTTAATAATTTAATATTTTTTTCTATCTCATTTTCAATATTTTCTTTATTAAAATTTATTACATCATTTATCTGTTCTATAATTGTAAAAGATGGATGAAAAGAACTATATGGATCTTGATAGATAGAACTTATTTTTTTTACATCAATAGTTCCATTTAATGGCTTTAAATTTTTTGTTATTAATTCAAAAAGAGTACTCTTTCCACTTCCACTGCTACCCACAATGGCAATAAGTTTTCCTCTTTTTAATTCTAAATTAAAATTTTTATAAATTAACTTGTTTTTATCATATCCAAAATTTAAATCTTCTATTTTTAATACTGTATCATTTGTATTCATTTGTTATCCTACATTAGAGTAGTAACTATATAAAAATTTTTATTAAAAGCTGAATAAATCAAAGATAAAATAATTATAATTTATTTTTATTAATATTATCTCTTCTACATAAGCTTAATAAAAGATTAAACTGATAAAATTTAACTTTTCAATTTAAGGAGAGAATGTAATGAAAAAAATTGTTTTAGGAACAATACTTGCTGCTGCATCTTTAATGGCTGCAAATTATGCTACATGTGCTACTTGTCATGGGGCAACTGCTGAAAAACCAGCATTAGGAAAATCTCAAGTAATTAAAGGTTGGCCAGTTGAAAAAACTGTTGCTGCACTTAAAGGTTATAAAGATGGTTCTTATGGTGGAGCTATGAAAGGTGTAATGAAAGGTCAAGTTGCAAGACTTTCAGATGCAGATATTGAAGATTTAGCTAAACAAATTGCTGCATTTAAATAATTAAAAATTTAAATCCTAAAAAGTGAACTACTCTTGTGGTTCACTTTTTTTTAGCTCTTTTTTTACCTCTTTTTTTGCTTCTTTCTTCTTGTCCTCTTTTTTCATAGCATCATTTAGATCCTCTGTACTATCAAAAAGAAGACCACCCATCATCTTTTCACTGTCATCAAATTGACCACCTTTTGCACCCCAAATAAACATACCTAGAACTGCAAAAGATAATATTACCCCAACAACTAACATCATAAATAAAGTATCATTTATCATCGTTTTTCCTAATTTTTTAGTTTAATTCTCATAGAGTTTGCAACAACAAGAAGAGAACTTAAACTCATTGAAAGTGCCGCAACTAATGGTATAACATATCCAGCCATAGCTAAAGGGATTGTAATAGAATTATAAATCAAAGATAATAGCAAGTTTTGTTTTATAAACTTATATGTTCTTTTTGAAATTATAAATGCATATTTTAAACTACTTAATGAACTATTTAATAAAACTATATCTGAAACAGAAATAGTAATATCAGCAGAATTACCCATAGCAATTGATAAATCAGAACTAGCAAGTGCAACTGAATCATTAATACCATCTCCTGCCATTACAACAGTTTTTCCTTCACTTTTTAACTTTTTAATATAATTTGCTTTACCTATTGGGTCTATTCCGGAAATAACACTTTTAATCCCAACTTTTGCTGCAACTTTTTTTGCTACACTTTCGTTGTCACCTGTAAGCATCACAATATTAAGACCACTTTGTTTTATACTATCAATTAAATCTTTAGCATCTTCTCTAATCTCATCTTCTAATTCAAAAGTTGCAATAACCTTTCTATTTATAGCAAAAATATAAACTGAACTTGAACTATCAAAATTATAGTTTATTCTATTCTCTTTTAGTAATTCTATATTCCCACCTAAAAGATGAAAAGTTTTATCTTCAATATTTTTATATTTTCCAACTACACCTTTTGCTTGAACACTTTTTACATCATAGATATTTTTCAATTCAAGATTTGAATATTTATTAGCTAAATATTTTTTCACTGATTTTGAAATTGGATGGGTTGAAGAATCTAATAAAGAATACATAAGATTCAATTTATGAATATTATTATCTAAAATTCTTGCCTTTTTAACTTTTAGTTCACCTTTTGTAATTGTTCCTGTTTTATCCATCACTAAAGTATCTGCTTTAGCCATAGTTTCAATAAACTTAGCCTCTTTAAAAAGTAAACCTTTTTTTGCAAGTTCGGAAATACCAATCAAACTGGCAATTGGTGTAGCAAGAGCTAAAGCACATGGACAAGCAATAACTATTACTGAAATAGCTACAATAAAAGATTTCTCAAAATGGTTTGTATTATCGTAATCAAAACCTAAATCTATACCAAAAAAATACCATACTATAAAAGTTAATATAGATAAAGAGATTATTGTTAAAGTAAATCCTTTTGATATCTCATTTGCTTTATATTCAATCTCAGGTTTTGAACTTAATGAATCTTCTAATAAAGTAACAATTGAATTTAAAGTTGAATCTTTATATGTTTTGGTAACTTCATATCTAATCAAAGAGTCATTGTTTATTGTACCACTATATAAAACATCCCCTTGCTTTTTAAATATTGGTAAGGATTCTCCTGTAAGACTTGATTCATCAAAAGTTCCTTCACCACTAATGATTTTACCATCAATACAAACTTTTTCACCACTTCTAATCTCAACAACATCTCCAACTTTAATATTATCCAGTGCAATAGCTTTTTTTATACCATCCTCAACTACAGTTGCCTCTAAAGGTATTGAGCTTTTTATTTTGTCTAAAGTATCAACTGCACTTTTTTTACCAATGACTTCTAAATATTTTCCAACTAATACAAAGGTAATAATCATTGTTACAGAATCAAAGTAACTCTCCCCTTTTCCACCAAATAGAATAAATAAAGAGTATATATAAGTAAAAGTAGCTCCGGAACTAACTAAAAAGTCCATATTTAAAATACGATTCTTTAAACCAAAATATGCACCACGGAAAAATATCCATCCAGAATAAAATAAAACTGGTGTAGAGAATATAAATTCTCCTAAATGGATATATTCTTTAATCTCATCATCAATTCCTGTAAAAAATCCAGTATATTTTGCAACTCCTAGCATCATAATATTAACACTTGCAAAAACTGCAACCATCATACGGATAAAATAATCCCTTTTAGCTTTTACAGCTTGTTCATCTGCTACAGTTGCATCATATGCATATGCGTTATACCCAATACTTCTAATTTTTAAAATTATTTCAGATAATTTAATTTTTTCTTCATCCCAAATAATTTTTGCTTTATTATTTGTAAAATTTATATCTGCACTTATAATTCCATCTGTTTCAAAAAGCACTTTTTCATTTAACCATACACAAGCAGCACAATGAATTCCTTCAATGATTAAATCAATTTGTCTGTATCCATCGTTGGTAGTTTTAATAAAAGTATCTTCAAAGCTTTTTGTATCAAACCTTTCGATATCATCGTTAGTTTCAATAGGTGGAGCAATAGTTTTATTTCCAAGCTTTTCATAAAAAGAATCAAGCCCATCATCTTTTAAAATATGAAAGACTCCTTGACAACCTTTACAACAAAAGTTTAGATCTCCTTCTTTAATCATCACTTTTTCATCAAACTCTAAATGACAGTGATTGCACTTAACATTAGCCACAAAATTTCCTATAAATTATGAATTAATAACAAAAAATTAAATGCGAACAAAAATAGTTAACATTTATATAATAGATATTATAATATTATATCGTAATAAGTTTGGAGTAAGTCTTAATGATATCAAATGTATCTATTTTAAAAAACATAACAATACTATACGCAGAAGATGAAGAAGCCTTAAGAGAAATAACTCTTAATATACTAAAAGGGTTTACAAAGAAGCAACTTGTTGCACAAAATGGAGCTGAAGGCTTAGAGCTTTTTAAACAAAACGAATCTGAGATTGACTTAATTATTACTGATGTAAATATGCCTATTATGAATGGCTTAGAGATGATTCGAGAGATTAAAAAAATCAACCCTAATATTCCTATTATAGTTGCAACAGCTTTTTCAAATACTGAATATTTACTTGAAGCAATTGATATTGGAGTTGATAAATATGTATTAAAACCAATTGATATGAAAAAGCTTTTACAGCTAATGAGTCAATCACTTTTATACCACGAATTAAAAGATTTATATATTGACAACTTAACCCATTTACCAAATAGAAATAGACTTAAAAAAGATTTAGAAGACTCAAACGAAGATTTAATTGCAATGATTAATATAGATAAGTTTTCAACTATCAATGACCTTTTTGGTGAGCATAATGGAGATAGAGTTTTATTAAAATTTTCTGACACATTACAAAAATATTTTAGTAAAGAAAAATTCTTGATTTATAGAGTTGAAGCTGACAAATTTTTGGTTATTGCTAGAAGCTATGACTTTGATGTACAAGAGTTTTACGACCTATGTAAGAAATTTGAAGATTATATTGAAGAAGACCCAGTTTCAATCGATGAACATGAAATTGACTTAAATATCACTATTGGTATAGCAAAAAGTAGAGATGGGAATGCTTATAAATATGCCCAAAGAGTTATTGCATATGCAAGGAAGAAATTTGAACCAATTTTAATTTATAACGACTCATTTAATATTCAAGAATCATTTGAAGAAAATATTAAATGGATTAAAAAAATTAAAAATGGTGTAAAAAATGGAAACTTTAAAGCATATTTTCAACCCATTGTAGATACCCAAACAAAAGAGATTTACAAATATGAAGCACTTGTAAGATACATAGATGAAGATGGTACTGTTGTATCCCCATTTACTTTTTTAGATATTGCAAAAAAAGCAAAACTTTATCCAAATATCATCAAAATCATGATTAATGAAGCTTTTAACTTAATTAAAACAAAAAACAAAAGAGTAGCTGTTAATATATCATTTGAAGATATTGCCAGTTCTAGTACTATGGAATACGTTTATGGAGTAATTGAAGAAAATAGAGAATATGCAAATAAACTAGAATTTGAAATTTTAGAATCTGAAGAAATTTCAGACTTTTCTGAAGTATTTAAATTTATTAACAATATGAATAACTATGAATGTAATATTGGAGTAGATGACTTTGGTGCTGGGTATTCTAACTTTAATATGCTTGTAAATCTTGATATTAATTATGTAAAAATTGATGGCTCATTAATAAGAGGAATAAATGAATCTAAAAATCAACAAATTATTGTAAAAACTATTGATGAATTTGCTAAAAAATTTGGTTTTAAAACTGTTGCAGAGTTTGTTTCAGAAGAAGAGATTTATACTGTGATAAAAGATATTGGGATTGACTACTGTCAAGGTTATTATTTTGATGCGCCTTTAAGTTATGATGAGATTATTTAGCTAACCACTTAGCTATAATCTCTTCATCATTAAATAATTTTGCTTTTACCCTTGCAATATTTGCAATAGCAACTAAACTTTTTGAAGCTTCTTCTAAATCATCGTTAATTATAAAATAATCATATTTTCTAAAATATTTAATTTCAGTTTTTGCATTTGTTAATCTTTTTTCAATCACTTCATCTGAATCAGTATTTCTACTTTTTAGTCTATTTTCTAAATCCATTAAAGATGGTGTTGTTATAAATACAGAGGTAACTATATTATCTAATTTTTTTCTAACTATAGTATGACCTTGAACATCTATATCAAATATTACAAGTTTACCTTCGTTTACTGCTGAAATTATTGGTTTCAATGATGTACCATAATAATTACCATGTACCTCTGCCCACTCTAAAAAATGTCCTTTTTTTATATCTTCTTCAAACTCTTCTCTTGATACAAAATAATAATCAACTCCATCTACTTCCCCTTCTCTTGGTTCTCTTGTAGTTGTAGAGATAGAAAAATGATAATCACCTATTTGTTTATAAACATTTTTTAATAAAGTTGATTTACCACAGCCACTAGGTCCTGATAAAATTAGAATCGCACCTTTTTTTTCCATTATTTACTAACCTTTAAAGATAATGTAACATCTACATCTTCACCACTTGATAGTTTATCTATAACATTTTGATCAAATTTTTGTAAAAAAGGTTTTAATTCATTAATACTATAGTTATTTAAAATAAGTTTTCTTGGTTTATTTTCATCCTGAGGTTCTAAATCAAACTCATACTCTTTTACTTCACTAAGTGCATCATCTATAATAGCATTGATATCTTTCCAATCGTTTTCATCAACGCTATGTGAGACTTTATCATGTATCTCATCATCATGTAAAATATCACTAATTTTAGTTAATTCATTATTATCTAAAACTCCACCATTGTTTAAAGATGCAATAGTTACAATACTTTCATCACTCTCTTCTTCGATATCCATTGCAACATCTTCGGCAAGAGATTCTACATAATTAGAGATAATATCCTCTTCACTAAATTCTGAATTAAAATCTTCTATAGGTTGATATTCTTTTTTATTAAACTCTTTTTCATCATTTATAAACTCTATTTGTTCTTTTAATAGTACTTCTAATTCAGTAGGTAAAAATGGTCTATTTATAATAAAATCTCTTGATTTATCGAAAGGTAGTTCCTCACTAACTATGGCAGCAAGTTTTTTTGTAAATGTTTTTAAACTATTAAATTCTTCTGTTACAAACTCTTCATCTACAATAATGATATCGACACTATCATCAAAGCTAATATCTGCTTGAACACTTAAATTTAAACCTAATTTTGCACAAACAAGTGTGAATATTTTTTCTATAATTGGTGTTTTTGTTACTAAAATCAAATCCATTACTTCAACTCTTCCAATTGTAAGTTTTCTAGTTTATAGACTTTGTCACACTGCATTGCTAAATCATCTTCATGAGTTACAAGTATCATACCTGCATCATTATCTTTTATATATTTATGAAGCACTTGCATTACAACTTGTGCGGTCTGTTTGTCTAAATTACCTGTAGGTTCATCTGCAAATATAATTTGAGGTTTTTTTGTAAGGACTCTTGCTATAGACAATCTTTGTTGTTGTCCACCACTTAATTCTCCTACACTTTGATTTATTACAAAATCTATATTTAACATTTTTAATAAATCTTTGTCTATACTATTTCCACTTAATAGTGTAGCAATCTCTAAATTATCATTTGCAGAAAAACCTCTAAAAAGGTAATGTGCTTGAAATATTATACCAAAATCTTCTCTTCTTATATTTAAAAGTTTTTTCTTTTTGAGTTTATAGATATCTTTATTTTTAAAAACTATTTCCCCTATTTTAGGTTTTAATAAAGATGAAAGTATATTTAAAAGTGTTGATTTACCACTTCCACTAACACCAATAATTGCAATAGATTCTTTTTTATGTAGAGATAAATTTATATTTTCAAAAAGCTTATAATCAAATTCATGAGTTAAATTTTTTGCTTCAAGCAGTATTTTAGAGTCGTCAGAAATGGGTGCGTTATTTGTATTTGTTTCACCCATTATTCTGACTTCATATGTTAAATTATTATTTACCCATTTGAGCTGCAACTTCAGCTGCGAAATCTTCTTCTTTTTTCTCGATTCCTTCACCAAGTTCAAATCTAACATACTCTACGATTTCAATTGATGCATCAACAGCTTTAATAGCTTCTTCAACAGTCATTGAATCATCCATAACATATGTTTGAGATAATAAAGCATGTGTTTTATCTAATTGAGAGTTATCTTCAATCCATCTAGCAATTTTACCTTTAACAATGTTTCCGATAATTTTCTCTGGTTTACCTTGAGCTAATAACTCTTCTTTCATTTCAGCTTCAGCAGCTGCAATTGCTTCATCAGTTAATTGTTGTTTAGAAACAAACTGAGGAATATTTTTAAGAGGTTTACCAAGTCTTACTAACTCTTCATTCTCTTTTTCAATATCAGCAATAATTGCTTTGTTTTCTGATTCAATAAACTCAGCTGATAAATCTTCATACGAAATAACAGTTGGTTTCATTGAAGCTGCATGCATAGCAACTTTTTTTAATAGATCAACAGTTTTTTCTTTTGCTGCATCATCACATTTAGCAGCTAAAATAACACCTACTTTTCCTAAGTGTACATAACCATTAACTACTGGACCTTCAACATTAACAACTTTTCTAGCAACTAAGTTTTCACCAATTACTGCAATTTTTTCATTTAAGAAAGTTGTAAACTCTTGCCCTTCAATTGAAGAAGAAGCTAATGCTTCTGCATCATTTAAGTTATTAACTTGTGCGTGAGTTGTAATTTGACTTGTTAACTCTAAGAATTGTGCATTTTTAGCAACAAAGTCTGTTTGTGAGTTAATTTCTGTCATAGTAGCTTTAGTATTGTCATCATTAACTAAAATAGTAACAATACCTTCAGCAGCAACATTACCTGATTTTTTAGCAGCTTTTGCAAGACCTTGCTCTCTTAACCAAGTTTGTGCTTCTTCAATGTTTCCATCACACTCATTAAGTGCTTTTTTACAATCAAGCATTCCTGCACCAGATTTCTCTCTTAACTCTTTAATTAATTTTGGAGTTGCTCCTGCCATATTATGCTTCCTCTGTTTTTTCTTCAGTTTCTACAGCTTCAGCTTCACCCTCTGCTACTGCTTCAGCAACTACTTCTTGAGCTTCTTCTTCAGATACAGGAATCTCTTCACCAGCTTCATCAGCTAATGCAGCTTTACCTTCGTTCATAGCTTCAGCCATTTCATTACAAAATAGTTGAATAGATCTAATTGCATCATCATTTCCAGGGATTGGATAATCAACTACATCAGGGTCACAGTTAGTATCTAAAGGAGCTACAACTTTGATTCCTAATCTTCTAGCTTCTTGAATAGCAATTTTTTCTTTTACTGCATCTAAAACGAACATTAAGTCTGGAAGTTTATTCATCTCTTTAATACCACCAAGATAAAGTTCTAATTTTTCTTCTTTTCTTGTAAGCATTAAAGCTTCTTTTTTAGTTAAAAGATCTAATTGACCTTCTTCTCTCATTTTTTTAATTACTTCTAATTTTCTAATTGATTTTTTAATTGTTCCGTAGTTAGTTAACATTCCACCTAGCCATCTGTGGTTTACATAAGGCATTCCACATTTGATTGCTGCATCTTTAACAGCTGAACTAGCTTGTTTCTTTGTACCAACGAAAATCATTGTTTGACCTTCTGCTGCTGCATCTCTAACTACATTATATGTATATCTGAAATATCTTAACGTTTTTTGTAAGTCAATAATATAAATATTTTTTCTTACACCGAAAATGAATTTTTTCATTTTTGGATTCCATCTTCTTGTTTGGTGTCCGAAGTGTACACCACATTCTAATAGGTCTTTCATAGTAACCATAGTTTTTCCTTGTTTTAATTTTTTAGGGTTTAGCCTCTGTGCCCCTTAATGGCAAGTACAATTAACTTGTCACAACCCATACCAGGATTGACACATGTGAGGTTTTCTATTTAAAATAGAGTCGTGATTTTATCTAAGTTAACTTTAATCTTTCTTGAAGTGATTTATATTCATTAATATTTTATAATTTTTAGTTAATTTTTTGATAAAATTTTCAAAAAAGGAGTTTTATGCTTTTCTCAGATATATTTAAAAAAGACAAACTGCGACTAGAAGATATAACAATAAACTATAAACATGGAGGAAAAGGAAAAGCTCTTTTACTAATTCATGGATATCCTCAAACACATACTATGTGGCATAAAGTTGCAAATGAACTTTCAAAATTTTATTATGTAATTTGTCCTGATTTAAGAGGTTATGGAGATAGTTCAAAACCAAAAGGTTTAGAAAACCATCAAAATTATTCAAAAAAAACTATGGCAAAAGATATGATTGAACTGATGAAATATTTAGGTTTCGATGAGTTTTTTGTTGCGGGACACGACAGAGGAGCAAGAGTTACCCATAGACTTTGTTTAGATTATCCTGAAAATATATTAAAAGCATGCGTAATGGATATTGCACCAACTTATCATATGTTTCAAAATACAGACCAAAACTTTGCTACTGGTTATTATCATTGGTTTTTTTTAATACAGCCAGATGAACTTCCAGAAACAATGATTGCTCAAAACCCAACTTATTATTTAAAAGAGAAACTAAAAAGATGGAGTGATAAAGCTATTAGCTTTGAAAATAAATTTGATAAAGAAGCCATAAAAGAATATATAAGATGTTTTGACAAAGATTCTATTCATGCTACTTGCGAAGACTATAGAGCAGCAGCCACAATAGATATGAAAGATGATAAAAAAAACACAGATAAAAAAGTTGAAACTCCACTTTTAATTCTTTGGGGAGAAAAAGGTTTTATAAATAAAACCTATAATGTTTTAAAAGTTTGGGAAGAATATGCTAGTAATGTAAGTGGTAAAACACTTGATTGTGGCCATTTTTTGCCAGAAGAGAAGCCTAAGGAAGTTATAAAAGAATTGAAAATTTTTTTCAAATAAGCCTAACAAAACTTATAATTTTATATCATTTGAGTTTTTAATACTCTCCTGAAAATTTGGAGAAAAGAGCATCATAAAATGCTCTTTTCTTACAAAAGATACCAAAGAATTTTTAATTGGATAATAAATTTTAGCTAGGAGAACTTTTATATTTAAAAGCTTTCCCACTCATCACTATTTGAATCTACTTCAATTTTTGTTTTTACCTCTACTTGCTCTTTTTTCTTTTCAGGTTTAACAACAGAATCTACTTTCTCTACTTTTTCAAGTTTTGTTGCTTGAACAGTATCTTTACCTATAAACTCTTTTTCATCAGCACTTTTTAAAATTATCTCTGCAATTTGTTGAGTTTGAATTGCTATATCATTTGTTTCATTTGCTACTGAAGCATTTTGCTGAGTTTGTTTATCTAAAGAATTGATTGCATCATTAATTTGCACAATTCCTGTTTCTTGCTCTTTACTTGCACTTGTAACATTTGTGATTAATTCAATTGTTTCACTAATTTTGCTAGTTAAATCACTATATCCACCTATCATATCTGATGCAATTGTTTTACCTTCATTTGCTTTTGTTGTGGCATTTTCCACTAAATCTTTTATCTCTTTAGCTGCTTCAGCAGAACGTGAAGCAAGGTTTCTTACCTCTTGTGCAACCACTGCAAACCCTTTACCTGCTTCTCCTGCAGTAGCAGCTTCAACAGCAGCATTTAATGAAAGAATATTTGTTTGGAAAGCTATTTGATCAATTACTGTAATTGATTCATTAATAGCTTGAACTTGTGCATTTATATCTTCCATAGCTGTAGTTGTTTTTGTTGCTAAACTCTCACCCTCTTGTGCAGAACTATTTAAATTATTTGCAAGGGTAAACATTTTATTTATATTTGCATTACTTGATTTGATAATAGATGTTATCTCTTCCACTGCTGCAGCTGTTTCTTCAAGGGAAGCTGCAGCTTGATTTGAAGACTCATTTAATGTTTTTACAGTTGAAGATAATGTCATAGCACTATTTTGAATAACAAGCCCATTTTGTTTATCTTCTGTTAAAATTTTTGTAATACCATCTGCTAATTTATTTAAATTCTCAGCAGTTTCACCTTTAGAATCAACTTTTGTAGTAAAGTCATAATTTGTGAAATTTTCCAATACAATCAAGATTTTATTAATATCATCTGCAATTTTATTTTCTAAATTATCCATCATATTATTGATAATCTCTTTTAAGGACTTAATGTTCTCATCTGTAGTATCTGAGTGAACTCTTTTTGTTAGTTTCCCTTCATTAACACTATTTGCTACTTCAATAGTTTCATCTATAATACTTTTATTTAGTAAAGTTTCTTTTTGTAACTTTTCAAACGAAGCTGTTGCTTCTAATTGAAGTTTTTTAGCTTCAATGAACTGTTTTATTACTGAATAAACAATATAAATAAGAACTATTTCTTCAAAAACAAATACAATAATATGAATAAAAGTAAACAACCAACTACAGTTAGTACTCATCAATATAATTTCATGCCCCATAACAGTAGCACCATTTAATTGTAAATATGTGAATAACAAGTGGTGTACACCTGTTACTACAGTCATTGCTAAAATTGCTGTAAGGTCTTTATATACTACAAGAGCTGCAACATAAACAAAAAAGAAAAAGTGCATCTCTATCATACCAAGCTGTTGAGAAACCATAATAGCTGGATAAACAGTAAATGCTGTACCAAAAATAATACGAGAAAGAACCGTTCCTTTAAACACTTTATAGGCTATGATGGTAGATGCTAAAGCTATACCTCCACCTATAATACCAAGTTTATATGCTTCATTAGAATATGAAGTTATTAGTGCGACAATGAAAAAACTTACTATTGATACTATAAGCATCATTTTATCTGCATTTTCATACTCTTTAACCAAACTTTCTTGAATCTCTTTAGATAAGCTTTTATCTAAAAATGGGAAAAGTACTTTAATCATTGTTAATCCTATTTATTGTATTTAAATCATTTGATATATATTCAATATCAAATGGTCTTGCCGTGTATATGAATTTTTGTTTATATATAGTATTACCACTTTTTTCTAATAGATATAAAAAACCTGTATGATCAATATCAATACTATTTATAGGTGAATATTTTATTTGAAATTTTGTTGTTATATCAATTAGTTTTTTATTGTCTAAATAGATTCCTTTGAAGTCTTTATTAAAAGCCTTAGCAAATGGATCCACACCATCTTTAGATATATTAGGTTGTAAATTAATAAAATAAAAACTGAATTGTTCTTTATCTAACTTATCATATATTTGACTTATCTCATTTAATGCTGGAGGACAGATATTATCACAACCTGCGTAACCGAAAAATAGTAATACATATTTTTTAGTTTCATCTTTTAAAAAATCAAAATGAATATTTTCAATCTCTTTATTTACTTTCCCTGCTTTATCATTAGAATAAAGTATTGGTAAGGCTGTTGAGAAAATAGTTAATATAAGAATAATAATAATTATTAAACCAAAAAACTTCTTTTTCTTTGACATTATCTATTTCCTTAAAACTTCTTAAGTACAACTTTATTAATTAAATTCTTAGAACATTATTAAAAAAATCTAATACAATAAAGTTGTAATATCTTTGTTATATTATAAAGTTATTTGATTTAAAACTTTATAGAGTCAATTAAGCTCTAATTTTTTATCGTTGCTTTTTCTGATTTAACTTGATAAACTAACAAAATAATGGTTGTTTGTAATCCAACTTACTATTAAGGATAAAAACTTCTTTATTAGTTATATAGGGTAAAAAAGTTTTGTGAATAAAGTTTCTGATGTTTTAAAAGTTTGAGAAGAATATGCAGAAATGTTTAGGAGTAAAACTTTAGAATATGGGCATTTTCTAGGTGAAGAAAATCTAAGAAAGAATTTTAGATTTAAAAAATTATTTTTTATAAATAAGATAAAAGGAATTTCCCTTTTATCTTTTATGCACTTTTCTCTTCTAATACCTCATCAACTATACAATCAGTTATTATGTTATATCCATGATTTAAAGCCAAAGCTATTGAACCACCAATTGAACCACAAATATCCCCTGCTAAATATATACCATCACAATTTTGATTTTTATCATCAATAAAAGGTTTCTCTTTTTCATCTAATTTGACACAACAGCTTTTTAAAAACTCTTTTGGAGTTACACCACCTAAAGCGTATATCACTCTATCATATTTTTCTATACTACCATCTGTATAAAACACTTTGAATATTCCATTTTCATCTTCTACTTTTTCAATATCAACTCCAAGTTTTGCTTTTATTTCACCATCTTCTACACAATTCATTAAGTTTTTTATATTTTTAGGATTTGCTTTTGTTATCTCTTCTCTCCTATAATTAAAAGTTACATTATTATCTTGGTGGATAAAATATGCATATTCACAAGCACTATCTCCCCCACCTACTACTAATACATCTTCATTACCTTTACAATCAGATATTGTATGGTTTGCTCGTGATTTTAAAGAGCTTGGAATTTTATAACTTGGTTTATTTGGTTTCCCCATTTTTCCAATTGCTACAACAATCTTTTTTGCAAAATAACTCTCCCCTGTTGTTGTAATAATTTTAAATCTATTTTTAAGTCTACTTACTTTTGATATTTCTGTATTGAACTTTGCATCAATAAGTTTTTTTTCTAAAGATTCTTCAAAAAGATCTAAAGTACTCTCTTTTGTTCCATCAGTAAAATCTATATGACCTTTAAGGTCAACTTTTATCCCTTTCCAGTCTTTATCCACTGGTTTATTATCGTTAAAATATTTTCTTATAGTTTGTGAATGGTTTTCCCCTTTTTCAAACATTAAAATATTTTTAACACCGAAGATGACTGCCTCACATGATGTTGCAATGCCAGCAGGACCAGCACCAATAATTGCTATATCATATACATTTTTCATATCAATCTCCTTTTAGATTTAGTTCTATATTCATTATAATCCATAAAATAATATATTCAAGAATTTATTGTTTACTTTTTATTCAAATTTTTTTGAGTCTGAACTCAGATTTAACTACACTTTATAAACTCATTTTTAAGAAACTTTTAAGAGTTTATTTTAAGCTCTTAAAACCTAACTTTTGATAGAATAACGCAAATTTATACTTACATTGAAGAAGAGCTAAATGTTATATACAAAAATCACAGAAATAAAAAATGAAATATCTAAAGTTGTTATTGGTCAAGATGATATGGTTAATTCTATTTTAATAGGATTACTAACAAATGGACATATACTCTTAGAGGGGGTTCCAGGACTTGCTAAAACCACAACAGTAAAAACTGTAGCAAATGTAATTGACCTAAAATTTAAAAGAGTTCAATTTACACCAGATTTATTACCTAGTGATATAATTGGTGCACAGATTTATGATATGAAAAGTGGTGATTTCAAAATAAAAAGAGGTCCAATCTTTACAAATCTTTTATTAGCAGATGAGATAAATAGAGCTCCTGCAAAGGTTCAATCTGCGCTACTTGAAGTTATGCAAGAAAGACAAGTTACAATTGCCGATGACACTTTTACTGTAGATTCACCATTTTTAGTTTTAGCAACTCAAAATCCAATTGAACAAGAGGGAGCTTATTCTTTACCTGAAGCACAACTTGATAGATTTATGTTTAAAATAGTTGTGGGATATAATACTAAAGAAGAAGAATACGAAATAGCTAAAAAAGTAACTTCAAATGAGATTTTAGAACTAAATAAAATCATAAATAAAGATACTCTTATTACTTTAAAACATGAGGTTCAAAATGTACATATTGATAATGAGTTAGAAAAGTACATTGTTGATATTATATGTGCAACAAGAGAACCAGAAAATTATAATCTTGATGAGATAAAAGATTATATCCAATTTGGAGCAAGCCCAAGAGCTACAATTGATATGTTTAAAGCTGTAAAAGCTATGGCTTTTATTAGAGGCAATAATTATGTTAGTCCTATTGATATAGCTTTAGTTGCAAAAAATGTATTAAGACATAGAATTATACTAACTTATGAAGCAGAAGCTATGGATATAAAAGTTGATGATTTAATCCAAAAAGTATTAGAAAAAATTGATATTCCATAATCTATGAATAAAACTTTAAAAAAAATCATAATCAAAACCAGAAGAAATATATTTTCAGAAATCATAGGAAATAATTCATCTTTATTAAAAGGTGAAGGGTATGATTTTTTAGAGCTAAAAGAGTATGAATATGGAGAAGATGTTAAAAAAATAGATTGGCTAATCTCTGCTAAATTTAAAAAACCTTTTGTAAAAGTGTTTCATGCTCAAAAAGAATTAAATATAAATATTGTACCCATATTAAATGGTTCAATATATTTTGGTTCAAAAAGATTTAAACAAGAATTAGTAACTGAAATTTGTTCTATACTTGGTTACTCTTGTATAAAACAAGGAGATCCTTTCTCATCTTTTATAGCAAATGAATCTTTGGAACTTTGTACGAAAAAATCTAAAAGAAATTTTGCTGTTACAATGATGAGTGAAAAAATATTTAATTATGATTGTATAGGTAAAAGTGTAAATCTAAAAAATTTAAGTAATGAATTATTTAAAAAAATTAGAAAAAAATCAATTATTTTTCTTGTTGGTGATTTTTTTGATATAGAGAATCTCGATTTTAAACTTCTTAGTAGAAAACATGAGATTATTGCAATTATGGTTAGGGATAGATTTGAAGAGGATCCCTTTGAATTAGGAAATGTAAACCTTGTAGATCCAGCTACTAATCAAACATTTGATGGAAATATAGATAAATCAATGATAAGAGAGTATCAAAAAAGAGTAAAAGCAAATGACCATAAACTCTATGAGCATTTTCAAAAATGTGGGATTAAATTTACTAAGATATATACAGAGGAAGAACCTCTTCCAAAACTATTAAGGTTGATGAAATAATGAATGATATAAAGATTAATGATATTAAAGAGTTAGTTGATATTCCTGATTACTCTTTATATATTTATATGTTTTTATGGATTATAGCTTCACTTATAATTTTTATTCTTCTTTTTATACTTATTAGATATTTTTTAACAAGAAAAAAGAATAAGAAAAAAGAGTACTACTCAATACTTAAAAATCTTGACCTAAGTGATTCTAAAAAAGCTGCATATACTATTACTAAGTATGCAAGACTTATTAGTCAAAGCGATAGAGAAAAGAAACTTGCTTATGAGTTAATTGAAGAGTTAGAATTGTATAAATATAAAAAAGATGTAGAGCCTCTTAATGATGATTTTAAAATCCTTTTTGGAAGATTTATGGACAATGTAGATGTTTGATTATTTATTAAGTATAAAATTTGAATACCCATATCTACTTTTATTAATATTGCTTTTTATTTTTTGCTCAATATTTTGTAAAGCAAAAATTCCAACATATATTATTCCCCACTTAAATATTTTTTCACAAAGCAAACATAAATCTATGATTTTAACTTCAATCCTAAAATATCTAGTAATAATTGGTTCAGTAATTGCTTTGTCATCTCCATATAAACAATTAAACACTCAATTAATAAAAAATGATGGAATAGATATTGTTCTTAGCCTTGATACTAGTGGTTCTATGAAAGAAAAAGGATTAAATAGAAACAATGAAAGTGAAGAAAGATTTGATGTAGTAAAAAGTATTGTAAAAGATTTTATTCCTAAAAGAGTAAATGATAATATTGCTATTGTAGTTTTTGGAACATCAGTTATGATGGCAACTCCACTTAGTTTTGATAAAGAAGCACAAAAAGAGATTGTTGATTATTTAGAAGTTGGAATAGTTGGAGATAAAACTGCTATGTTAGATTCTTTAGCTTCATCTGTAAATATTCTAAAAGATTCTAAAGCAAAATCTAAAATAGTAATCTTACTTAGTGATGGGGAAGATAATGCTAGTAATATCCCTCTTGAAATCATATTAAAACTTTTAAAGAAATATTCTATAAAAGTATATACAGTGGGGATCGGAAACTCAAATAAGATTATGTTAAATAAGATTTCAAATGAAACAAATGGAAAATCTTATACCGCATATTCAAAAGATGATTTAAATGAGATTTATAAAAGAATAGATTTACTAGAAAAAAGTAAAATAGAAAACAATAAAATCACTCTAAAAGTGTATTTATTTTTCTATCCACTCTTTTTAGCTATCATTTCATTAATAATCTATATTTATTTAAAAAATAAAGAATAATAAGGTAAATTTTGGAAGATATAAAAAAAAATGAATTAAAAGGTGTTATGGATAAAACATTTAGTCAAGAAGAGATTGAAAATAGATTAAAAGAACAAATAAAAGCTGCATCAAATAATAGAGATAAAATGAGTAAAAGAAAAACTACTCAAACAAAAATGCCTATTAATAAAAAAAATAAATTTTCTTTTAATAATTTAAATTTTAACTCACTTCTTTTAATATTAGTTTCTGTTTTAGCCATATTGATTTTTGTAACAATATATCTTTTTAATCAAGATAAAAAAGATTTAGTTAAACCAAATAAAACAGATGAAGAGAAAAGTTATTTCAATAAATTATATAATTCTAAGAACTATGATACTTTTAAATGTTATTCCTTTAAAAATGGAAAAATTTCACTTCCAATAAAAGAGTGTAAAGAAAACCTTGATAAATTTTTAGATAAAAATAAAACTGCAAATAGGTTTGAGGTTGTACCTCTAATTTCTGAAAATGATTCGATTATTTATAATGATATTGAAAAAAACCTAAGTGATAAAACTAAAGAAGAGAAAGAAAAAATCAAAGAGTACTTAAATATTGGTTTATCTACTGAAAGAATACTTGAAAGTGTTTGGTATATAAAGAAAACCCTTGGGGAATCTACAATTGTTACATCATCACAATATTATGTAAAATCTGACAATGAAAAAGAGAAAGGTGTGATAATTAGAGCATATCATTAGATATGCTTCAACACCTCATCTTTATCCACTAAAGGCATTTTTTTATCATAAATAATTTGATAAGGTTCATCACCTTTTCCTAAAATTAAAACAACGCTACTTGGATTTTTTTTACCAATTTCAATAGCAAGTTTTATTGCTTCTTTTCTATTTATTTCAACAAAAAGATTTTCTTTGTTTTTTATCCCCACACAAATATCTTCAATAATCATATCAGGGTCTTCAAATCTTGGATTATCTGAAGTTACTATTATAGTTTTTGCATAATCAGAAGCTATTTTCCCCATAAGAGGTCTTTTATCTTTATCCCTATCTCCACCTGCTCCAAATACTGTAATAATATCATAGTGATTGAAACTTTCATAAACCTCTTTCATCCCATCTGGGGTATGGGCAAAATCTACAATTACTAAAGGATCACTAGAGATTATCTCCATTCTCCCACTAACTCCTGCAAAATTCTCTGTAACTTCACAAATCTGCTCTAAAGAGTTATCAGTAATCATATCAACACTAGCAACTGCTGCCATTATATTATAAATATTAAATATACCCATCAAACTAGATGTATATGAATATACTTTGTCTATTTTAGTAAACATAACATTTGTACCATTTTTAAATGAATATGCAGATACATTATAAGTTGATGGATTTTCTAAACCATAAGTTAAAGCATTTTTAGTATTAAATTTAGCATTTTTATCATCTTTATTTACAAGCTTTTTACTCTCATCATCAAAAAATGAGTTTTTAACTTTTATATACTCTTCTATAGTTTTGTGATAATCTAAATGATCTCTTGTAATATTTGTAAGAACTTTTAGTTCAAAATCTAAGCCCTCAATCCTTTTTTGCTCAATTGCATGGGAACTTACTTCCATAATAAAATATTGACAACCATTTTCAAGTGCTTTTTGTATATGTGCAAAATTTGCAAGTTGTACAGGAGTTGTTAATGTATAATCTTCAATTTTTTCATCATTTATAAAAAAACCTCTTGTACCTTGTAAAGCAACTTTATATCCTAAATCTAAAAGCATAGAATATATAGCTGCTGCAGTTGTAGTTTTACCATTTGTTCCTGTAATACCAACAACTTTTATTTTCGACATATCAAGATGTTTTTTTAAATCTTTAGCTTCAATGAACTCTTTACATCCATTTTTTTTAGCATCTTCAACAAATTTTTCATTTTGTTTTGAGATAACAAAATATGAGTTTTCATTCGCTTCTTTTGAATTATCAGTATAAACTTTATTATTTATGATTAGTTGCAATTTTTTTATCTTCCAATTTTTTATATAGCTCTTCTATTTTTGAATCATAAGAGAAATAGTCATTAAAACCATCTAAATATGAGTAAGCCGTACTATTAAAATCGTTTTCTATAAGTTTGTCAACAAAATCAAAAAAATCCTCTTTTGTTTCAATTGCTACTTTTGTAGAAAACATAATATCTTCAAATGCAATTCTAAATGAACCTCTTGAGATTATTAATCTTTTGAAATCTTCATATCTAATGGCATCTAAAGAATCAACTGTAGATGATGTTAATTCTTCTAGAATCTGCATCATTTTATCTACATCCCCATCATATGCATTTACTACATCTTCAACATAAGCAATTGCATCATCAATATTTTCATTTTTTGCAACAGCGAAATAATCAAATAAAGATTGAGCCTTCTCTTCATCTTCACTTGCTATATCACAAAACAACGCATATATAGGGTACTCTTTATTTTCAGGGAAAGTTGATGATAGTTGTGAATAAATAAATAAAGCTTTTTCATATTGTTTATCCATAAAATATTTATTTGCTTCATTTAAAAGTCTATTCTCATTTACCATTAAAGCTCCTGTAAGTTATTTTCCATACCTTGAGGTACGTTTACAATTTCCAATTCTGGATGTATTGCAGCTTTTAATTCTTTCTCAACAATAAATTTAAGTGTACTTCCACTTGCACTACATCCAACACAAGCACCTTGAAGTTGAACAAATACTCGCCCATCTTTTATATCAAGTAGTTCTATTGCTCCACCATCTTTTGCCAACATAGGTGCAATTTTATTTTTTATTATAGATTCAACTGGTGGCCTTAAATCTTCATCAGTAAATGGCATCATTGTTCTTTTTTTACCTTCTTACTTTTTTTGTTTACATAAAGTATTCCCATAGCTATTAATACAAGAATAACAGCTATTGTTGAGAATATAAATGTTAATGTAACTTCAGATTCAAACATCTTAGTTTAAAACACTTTCACATCTACTACACAGATGTTCTTCACTATCTGAAGTAAATTTCCAACATCTTGGACACTTCGCTTTTTTTGCTTTAGCAACTGTAAATTTAATATCATCAATTTCAAATGTTGCTAAAACATCAGATTGCTCTTCAGTTGTAATTGAACTAACTAAGAACCAATCTTCCATTTCAACTCTTTCTAAAGCTAAAATATCTTCACAACTTGTAGAGATTTCTAGCTCTAAAGTTGATTTAATAATTTTTTCTTTTTTAAGTGTATCGATAGCTTCACTAAATTTATCTTTAGCAGATAATAAAATCTCTTCATTAAGATTACTTTCAACTTCAGGTAAAACAACTTTTTCAAAATCAAAAATATCTTTAGCCTCACCTTTAATAAATGAAGGTGCGAACTCAAGTAATTCATCCATAGTATAAGTTAATATACAAGCCAATGTTGAGATAAGTTTTCTCAAGATTATAGCCATTGCACTTTGAGATGCAATTCTATGAATATCGTTTTTATCATCACAATATAATCTATCTTTACACACATCTAAATAGATACCTGAAAGATCAACTACTAAGAAGTTGTTTAATTTATTTAATCCTTTAGAATATTCATAAATAGAAAATGCTGCTTCAATCTCATCAAATGTTTTCTTAGCTCTGTTTAAAACCCATTTATCTAAAATCCCCATTTTATCAACTGAAACAATCTCTTCTAAGTCACTAACATTAGCAAGTAAAAATCTTGCTGTATTTCTTATTTTTCTGTATAACTCTGCATTTTGTTTTAAGATATTATCAGATATTTTTTGATCATTTTGATAATCACTCATTGCAACCCAAAGTCTAAGGATCTCAGAACCATACTGTTTCATAACCTTATCAGGGTCTACAACATTTCCTTTAGACTTAGACATTTTTTCACCTTTTTCATCCATAGTGAATCCATGTGTAACTAAGGCTTTGTATGGAGCAATCTCTTGTGAAGCTAAAGTTGTTAATAAAGAAGACTGGAACCAACCTCTATGTTGATCACTTCCTTCTAAATACATATCAGCAGGAAATGTTCCTGCATCATAGTTTCTACTTCTTAAAACTGCATTTTGTGTTGAACCTGAATCAAACCATACATCTAAGATATCCATAGTTTTTTCTAAATCTTCAGGATTTAATCCGCTACCTGGATATAATAACTCTTCAATTGATAAGTCATACCAAGCATCACAACCTTTTTGTTCAAAAATCATAGCTGTATAATTTAAAACTTTTTCATCAAAAATGATTTCATCAGTTTTTTTATTTCTAAAGAATGCAATTGGAACACCCCAGTCTCTTTGTCTAGAGATACACCAATCTGGACGTCCTTCTAACATAGCTTTTAATCTATTTTTACCCCATGTTGGAAAAAATTCAATCTCTTCTAATGCATTTAAAGCATTATCTCTTAAAGTATTATTTTTATTTCCATATTCATCATCAATTGAGATAAACCATTGTTTTGTAGCTCTAAAAATAATAGGTTTATGAGTTCTCCAACAGTGTGGATAAGAGTGTCTGATATCAACATGTTTTAATAAAGCATCACCTAACTCTTCTAAAATCATAGCATTTGCTTTAAATACATGCATCCCAAGATATTTATCTGTATCTTTAAATAGTTTTTCTCTAACTATTGTTTCATCATATTTACCCTCTGCATCAACTGGCATAATAACATCAAGACCATATTGAAGTCCTATTTTGTAGTCATCCTCACCGTGTCCTGGAGCTGTATGAACTGCACCTGTACCTGATTCCATCTCAACGTGATCACCAAGAACAATTTTTGATGTTCTGCCATTTAATGGATTGATTGCATTTGTATTTTCTAAAGTTTTAGGGTCAATTGAATCTACAACTTCACCTTTAATTACCTCTTGTTCAATTAAAGAGTTGTAAAGTTTTTTGGCAACGATAAACTTGTCACTAGTTTTTACATATTCCTCTTCAGCATTTAAAGCAATTCCTGTATTTGCAGGTAGTGTCCAAGGAGTTGTTGTCCAGATTATTACACTTGCATCTAAAGTTTCATGTTTAAATGCAACAAAAATTGATGGTGAAGTTTTATCTTCATACTCAACTTCAGCTTCAGCAAGTGCAGTTTGTGCTGCCCATGACCAGTATACTGGTTTAGATCTTTGTACTAATAAACCTTTAGTTGCAATTGCGCAAAGTTCTCTATAAATATTAGCTTCAAATTTGAAATCCATAGTTAAATATGGTTTATCCCAATCACCTATAACTCCAAGTTTTTTAAACTCGTCTCTTTGAATATCAATAAATCTTGAAGCATGTTCTCTACATAACTCTCTAATTTTTGATTTAGGAAGCTCTTTTTTCTTTGTACTTCCGATTTTTTCTTCAACTTTTTGTTCAATTGGTAGACCATGACAATCCCAACCTGGAACATATCTCACTGATTTCCCATTAAAATAATGGTATTTAACAATAATATCTTTCAATATTTTATTTAATGCGTGTCCAATATGAATATGCCCATTTGCATATGGTGGTCCATCATGTAAAGTAAAAGACTCTCTGTCTTTTCTATTAGTTTTCATTCTTTCATAAACTTTTGTTTCATCCCAAAGTTTATATCTTTTTGGTTCGTTCTGAGGAAGATTTCCCCTCATTGGAAACTTTGTGTTTGGTAGTAGTAAACTCTCTTTGTAATCCATCTTAAATACCTTAATTATCAATTCTTGCGTTATATTCTATAAATCGCAGATTATATCTAATAAAAAGTTAATATTTCATAACACAAATTATGACTCATTCTCACTTTAAAACTTTATTTAATGTACAATTGTATTAATATCAGTACAAAAACTATACATTAATCTTAAATTTGCTCTATTTATTTGGAGTTAGTTAGTTATGTACACATATTGAACACTGCTTTAATTGAGCTAAAATCAATAAAATGTTACCATTAAACATAATTTTAGCAATCTTACTATTTTCAATATAACTTTCAACAAGGAAGTATTTGTTAATATGCTAAAATCTTTTTTAAAATCAAAGAACAACAATAGGACGAAACTAAATGAATACAAAACATTATGATGTAGTAATTGTAGGTGGGGGTATTTCTGGTGCTGCACTTTTCTATGAGATAGCAAGATATACTGATGCAAAAAGCGTATGTATGTTAGAAAAATATGAAGACTTAGCTACTTTAAACTCTAAAGGAACTAGTAACTCTCAAACTATCCATGTTGGAGATATTGAAACTAACTATACATTAGAAAAAGCAAAAATCACAAAAAGAACTGCAAAAATGATTGAAAAGTTCAATCTTATGAGAGGATTACAAGATAAAATCATGTTTGCTCACCAAAAAATGGCTTTAGGTGTAGGTGAAAAAGAAGTAGATTTTATCAAAAACAGATATGAAGAGTTTAAAGAACTTTTCCCTTATTTAGAACTATGGGACAAAGAAAAACTTAGAGAACTTGAACCAAAACTAGTTTATGCAGATAAAGAACAAACTCAAGATAGACCTGAACCAATTTTAGCAATGGGAACACAAAGTGAATACACAACTGTAGATTTTGGAGCAATGACTAAAGAGCTTGCAAAAGCTGCACAAGAAGAAGAAAAAACAACTGATATTTTCTTTAATGCTGAAGTTGATGAGATTGAAAAAGTTGGAGATAAATATAAACTTACTACAACTAGTGGTTCAGTATTTACAGCAAACTTTGTTGTGGTTAATGCTGGTGCTCATTCACTTTATTTAGCACACAAAATGGGTCATGGTAAACATATGGGTTCTTTATCTATGGCAGGTTCATTTTATATTACAAATGGCGAATATTTAAATGGAAAAGTTTATATGGTACAAAATCCAAAACTTCCATTTGCAGCATTACATGGTGATCCTGATATTTTATGTGATGGGAAGACAAGATTTGGTCCAACAGCCTTAGCTTTACTTGTATTAGAAAGATATAAAGGTGGTAAATCATTTTTCCAATGTTTAAAAACTATGAATTTTGATGGTAATATCTTAAAAATATTCTGGGATTTATTAAAAGATTCAGATATTAGAAATTATGTATTTAAAAACTTCCTATTTGAAGTTCCAGGGATAAATAAAGGTCTTTTTGTAAAAGATGCTAGAAAAATTGTACCTTCATTAAGTACAGAAGATATTGAATATGCAAAAGGATTTGGTGGAGTAAGACCACAAGTTCTTAATAAAGAACAACAAAAATTAATGCTTGGAGAAGCTTCAATTAATCCAGGTGATGGAATTATCTTTAATATGACTCCTAGTCCAGGAGCTACATCATGTTTAGGTAATGCAGAAAGAGATATAAAAACTGTTTGTGAATATCTAAATTTATCTTTTGATGAAAAAAGATTTAAAGCTGAATTAACAGACGACGAATAAAAAAGAGAGTTAACCACTCTCTTTTAACCAATAAAGCTTCAAAATGGAAAAATCAACATATATTACAACGGAAGAATTGATTCAATTTCAAAACATTCTTAGAAAATCGAAAAAAACAATTACAACTGCTGAAAGTTGCACAGGTGGATTAATAGCTTCATTAATCACTCAATTATCTGGCTCATCAGATATTTTTAATGGTGCAGTAGTAACCTATTCTAATGAAATAAAAACACAAGAATTAGAAGTTAAAAAATCAACCTTAGAAAAATATGGTGCTGTTAGTAAAGAAGTTGTTGAAGAGATGCTTATAGGTGTTTTAAAAAAATTTGATGCAGATTTTGCAATTGCAGTAAGTGGGATTGCTGGACCAACTGGAGGAACAAAAAATAAACCTGTTGGTACAGTTGTTATAGGTATATCAAGTAAAAATAACGATAAAATCGTGGAGGTTTGCCATTTTGAGGGTAGCAGAATTGAAGTTCAAAATCAAGCTGCAAAATACTCTTTGAAAAAACTTTTTAAATTTTTTCAAAAAACCCTTGACAAAAAAAAATAAATTGACTATAATTCCACTCCATTTTAAGAAGATGTACTTCTAAAATGTGTTTGACCCGTTAGCTCAGCCGGTAGAGCATCTCCCTTTTAAGGAGGTGGCCGAAGGTTCGAATCCTTCACGGGTCACCATTTTAAACACGAAAATGTTTATAAAAGTTCTTTAAATTTTATTATTGTTGGCCCCTTCATCTAGCGGTTAGGATTCATGGTTTTCATCCATGCCACAGGAGTTCGAGTCTCCTAGGGGTCACCAAGTTTATTTTGGTCGATTAGCTCAGTTGGTAGAGCGCTACCCTTACAAGGTAGATGTCATAAGTTCGAGTCTTATATCGACCACCATATAAATGGCCCCTTCATCTAGCGGTTAGGATTCATGGTTTTCATCCATGCCACAGGAGTTCGAGTCTCCTAGGGGTCACCATTTATTTATAATTTAGTGCGGTTGTAGTTTAGTTGGTTAGAATGCCTGCCTGTCACGCAGGAGGTCGCGAGTTCGAGTCTCGTCAACCGCGCCACTTTATAATAAATATCATATGACCCGTTAGCTCAGCCGGTAGAGCATCTCCCTTTTAAGGAGGTGGCCGAAGGTTCGAATCCTTCACGGGTCACCACTGGTCGATTAGCTCAGTTGGTAGAGCGCTACCCTTACAAGGTAGATGTCATAAGTTCGAGTCTTATATCGACCACCATTGCGCGTAAGGCGCTTTTTTTTTGCATTGTTGTGCGGTTGTAGTTTAGTTGGTTAGAATGCCTGCCTGTCACGCAGGAGGTCGCGAGTTCGAGTCTCGTCAACCGCGCCATGTGCTTATATACTTTTCCAGATTATTTTATCTATATTTCAAGATTTTTCAGTTATTCTATTTTACTTAATATTCAGGATAATTAATGGTTAAAGCGAAATCTCTATATCACCTAATTTTATATAGTATCTTTTTTATTGTTTTACTAACCTCCTCTTTTACTTTTATAATTATTGATAATGCTTTTGATGAGTTTCAAGAGAAAATTGAAATAATAAAAAATGACTACACAAATAAACAAAAAGATTTAATAGAAGCGGATATAAAAAAAACTCTAAACTATATTAAATATTATCATGACAAATTTAAAAATATAAAATCTGAAGAAACCATAAAAAAAGATATACTAGAATCACTAGAAATAATGAGAAAACATGGAAATTTAAATCACTATGTATTTATATATGATTTTAATGGTACTTCATTATATTATCCAGTATCAAAAGATTATATAGGTAAAAACCTATATGAATTCAAAGATCCTTCTGGCAAAAAAGTAATTCAAGAACTAATAGAAATATCAAAAAATAAAAATGGGGGCTTTGTACAATATATTTGGTATAAACCTGAAATTAGAAGTGATGCATTAAAAATCTCTTATGCTTTATCATACAAACCATGGAATTGGACTGTAGGAAGAGGAATATATCTTGATGAAATAGATAAGATAGTAAAAGAGAAAAAAAATGAATATGATGAAAAAATCTCTAACTATGTTTTACAAATTATGTCTTTAACTATTATGTTAGTTCTTTATTCAATATTTATATATAAGAATGCAACTATCTTAATTGTAAATGATGTTAAAGAGATTGGTAAATATTTAAAAGAATCTCAAAAAGATGATAATAGAATAAAACAAGATAGGCTTATATTTGGAGAATTTAAAGTTATAGCAAATTTTGCATATGATGCAATGCATAATATAAAAGATAAAAATATAATGCTTCAAGAACTTAATAAACATCTTGAAGATACAGTTAACCATCAAACTAAAGAATTGAAAAATCTAATTGATTCACAAAAAAAATTTTTAAAAAACTCTGTACATGAAATAAATACTCCTTTGTCTATTATACGTACAAATATTGATTTGCTTAAAATGCATTCTCAGGATAATAAATATATTTCAAATATAGAAAGTGGTGCTAAAATTATACAATATATATATGATGACCTTTCATATCTAATAAAAAAAGATAGAGTAGATTATCCTAAAGAATATATTGATTTTTCAGAGTTTTTAAAAGAGAGACTAAATTTTTTTGATGGAATTGCAACCTCAAATGATTTAATGTTTACAACTAATATAGATGAAGATATATATATTAAATTTAACAGATTAGAATTACAAAGAATAGTTGATAACAATATCTCAAATGCTATCAAATATTCATTTGCAAAATCAAACATATATGTAAGGCTTACATATTTTAATGATGAATATGTAGAATTTAGTGTAAAAACTCATTCAGAAAAGATTGAAGATATAAATAAAATTTTTAATGATTTTTATAGGGAAAACAATTCACGAGGAGGCTTTGGCTTAGGCCTTCGTATAGTAAAAGAAATATGTGATAAAAATTTAGTTATAATCAAATTAGAATCAACTGACAATGAAACAAAATTTACTTATAGGTTTAAAATAAATGAAAATACTGCTTCTTGAAGATGAATTAATGCTAAACAATGCAATCTCTGAGTACCTAAAAGGGATTGGGCACATGGTTGAGAGTTTCACCGATGGTGAAGAAGTTGTTAATAATGTTGATGGATCATTTGATTTATTAATTTTAGATATTAACGTACCTAAAAAAGATGGTTTTGAAATTTTACAAGATTTAAACACCAGAAGAGTATATATCCCTACTATATTTATTACTGCTTTAAATGATATCGAAGATATAACTAGAGCATATGATTTAGGTTGTAGAGAATATATTAAAAAACCTTTTCACTTAGAAGAGTTAGGTATAAAAATAAATCAAATACTAAAAAAAGATCAAAAAAGCACTTCTCATGTAAGATTTTCAGAAAACTATTCCTACTCAAAAGAGAAAAAAACTTTATACTTCAATGGAGAACCTCAATCTCTAACAAAAAAACAATTAGATATAATCCACATTTTGGCTCTTAATATAAATATGATTGTAGACTTTGAAAGATTTAGAGTTGACATCTGGGGTGGAGAAAATATTGACAATCCAACAATAAGAGCAGAGATTTCTAGACTAAAAAAAGGTTTAAAAGAGGATTTTATCAAAAATATCAGAGGTCTTGGTTATAAAATTGACAGATTTTATTCTGTTTAAACTCATTCGATAAATAGGCTTCTTTGAAGCTTATTTGCTACACTAATCCTACGTTACAAAAAAACATTTTTTCATTGCTACCCTTTTGCTATATTAAGCTTTTATACTTTCAATGTTGAATTACTAAATATAATTTTAGTAAAAATAAAAAAAGGAGTATGACATGAGTCCAGAGAAAGCAGAAGCTTATTGGAAAGAGAATATATCAACTATTCTTAAACTATTAGTTGTTTGGTTTATTGTCTCTTTCGGATGTGGTATTTTATTTATAAATGAGTTAAATACAATCGAAATTAGTGGGGTTAAACTAGGATTTTGGTTTGCACAACAAGGTGCAATTTACGTATTCGTTGTTCTTATTTTTGTTTATGTAGCGAAGATGAGTGCTATAGACGAAAAATATGGCGTACATGAATAAGGAGTAAGAATATGGAATTACAATCATTAATTTATTTATTCGTTGGTGTATCTTTCGCTCTATATATCGGAATTGCACTTTGGGCTAAAGCTGGATCTACTAAGGATTTCTATGTAGCAGGTGGGGGAGTTCACCCAGTAGCAAATGGTATGGCAACTGCTGCAGACTGGATGTCAGCTGCATCATTTATCTCAATGGCAGGTATTATTGCATTTAAAGGTTCAGATGCAAGTGCTTATTTAATGGGATGGACTGGTGGATATGTTCTACTTGCAATGTTATTGGCACCATACTTAAGAAAATTTGGTAAATTTACTGTTCCAGATTTTGTCGGTGATAGATACTATTCAAATGTAGCAAGAACAGTTGCTGTAATTTGTGTTATTTTTATCTCATTCACTTATGTTGCAGGACAAATGAGAGGGGTGGGGATTGTATTCTCAAGATTCTTACAAGTTGATGTAAATACAGGTGTACTTATTGGTATGGCAATAGTTTTCTTCTACTCAGTATTAGGTGGGATGAAAGGTATTACTTATACTCAAGTTGCTCAATATTGTGTAATGATTATGGCTTACTTAATTCCAGCTATTTTCTTATCACTACAAGTAACTGATACATTTTTTCCTCAATTAGCATTATTTGGTCAAACAACATTTGCTTTTGATGATGGTGTAAAAATAATTCCTGAAGGCACATATTTATTGCATGCCTTGGATAGTGCAATTACTGATTTAGGTTTTAAAGCATATACTGAACCAGGAAGTTTATGGAATATGTTTATGTTAACTACTGCATTAATGCTTGGTACTGCTGGTCTTCCACACGTTATTGTTAGATTCTTTACAGTTCCAACTGTTAGAGATGCTAGAATTTCTGCTGGATGGGCATTATTATTCATTGCGATTATGTATACAACTGCATCTTCAGTTGCTGCTTTCTCAAGAGTTAACTTAATTAAAAATGTTCAAAATGTTGAATATAAAGCATTTGTAAATGGTGAATTATCTCATGCTGATGGTAGTCCAAACAATGGTGGATGGTTCAAAACTTGGGAACAAGGTGGATTATTAGCTTGGACAGATAGAAATGGTGATGGAAAAATCCAATATGGTCCAGATGCTGCATTTGAAGGACCAAAAGGTAAACCACAATTTGATGGAACTAATGTTAGACCTAATGGGGAAAGAGCTACATTAAATGGTAAACCTGCTGCAAACAGTGGCAAAATTGAAAATGAGTTATATGTTGATAGAGATATTATGGTACTTGCTAACCCAGAGATTGCTAACTTACCAAATTGGGTAATTGCATTCATCGCAGCTGGGGGTCTTGCAGCAGCATTATCTACAGCGGCAGGTTTATTACTTGTAATTGCTTCAGCTATTTCACATGACCTTATGGGACAAGTAATATTTAGAGATTCAGAAACAGGAAAATCTAAATTAAATGAAAAAACAGAATTAATGTGGGCAAGAATTTCAGCTGTAGTTGCTATTTGTGTTGCTGGTTACTTAGGAATTAACCCTCCTGGTTTCGTTGCACAAGTTGTTGCATTTGCATTTGGTCTTGCTGCGGCAGCATTCTTCCCAACTATTATCTTAGGAATCTTTGATAAGAGAATGAATAAAGAAGGTGCGATTGCTGGTATTTTAACTGGTCTTATCTTTACTTTCGGATACATTATTTACTTTGTATTCATGGGTGGTGCAAAAGAGGATTACTTCTTAGGAATTGCTCCAACTGGTATTGGTACAATTGGTACAATTTTACACTTAATCGTGGCATTCGTTGTTTCAAGAATGACTCCAGAACCACCACAAGATGTACAAAATCTTGTTGAATCTATTAGATTACCTAATAACGCTGGTGAGGCACACGATCACTAAAATCTAAACCAACCTTCGGGTTGGTTTTTGATATTTTTTTATATTATAATATAATGATATAAAAAAATATCAAAAGGCAAAAAAATGAGTCTTCGAGATCAAAAATCTTTTCTTTCTAATATCCATCCTTTTGAGTTGTTAACAGAAGAACAAATGGATATCTGTATTAGACATATGGATATTGCATATTATGCAAAAGATGAAGTTTTAATAACTCCAGAAAAAATACCTAATCATTTCTTTGTAGTAATAAAAGGTATTGTTCACGAATATAAAGAAGATGAAGTTTTAATGGATTACCATAATCAAGACTCTTTTGATGGAAACTCACTAATTTATGGAAAATCAAAAAATAGTTTTAAAGTGTATGAAGATTTAATCTGTTATGAAATTGAAAAAAAGATTTTTTTACAATTAGTTGAAGAGAATGAAGGCTTTAAAAACTTTTTTTTAACTAACCTTGTTAATAAATTCCAAACCTTAAAACAAAAAGAGTATAAATCTGAATTATCATCATTTATGATTGCAAAAGTGAGTGATACAATTTTACATCCACCCTGTATTGTTGAAGCAGGAACTAAATTAATTGATGCTATTGATAAATCAATGCAATTTAATACCTCGACAATAATAGTAAAAAGAGATGAAGAGTATGGAATAATTACAGATTCACTTTTAAAGGTTAAAGTACTATTAGAAGGTAGAGACTTAAATATATTTGTTGAATCAATTGCTATTTTTCCTATTTTATCAATAAGTAAAGATGATTATTTATTTGATGCTTTAACTCTTTTAATAAAAAGAAATATTAAAAGAGTAGCTGTTACGAATTCAAAAGGTGATTTAGTTGGAATGTTAGAGCAAATTGATGTATTATCTCACTTTGCTAATCATACCTTTGTTGTTGATAGTAAAATTAAAAATGCTCAAAATTTAGAACAATTAAAAGATGCAAGCACTGAATTAATTAGTAGTATCAAAACCTTGCATGCAAAAGGTGTAAAAGTAAATCATATCTCTAGTTTAATTGGTCAATTAAATACAAAAGTTTATAGAAAACTTTATAAACTAATTTTACCTAAAGAGCTACAAAATGATGCTTGTTTTATAGTTATGGGGAGTGAAGGTCGTAATGAACAAATAATGAAGACTGACCAAGATAATGCTTTAGTAATAAAAGATGGTATAGATGTTGAAAAATATAGACCATATATGCAAACAATGACTGAAACACTTATTGATTTTGGTTATCCTCCATGTGAAGGTAATATTATGGTTAATAATCCTTTTTGGTGTAAAACAGTTCAACAATATAAAAATGAAACAGCAAGATGGATAGAAGCTCCAGCTATGCAAAACTATATGGATTTAGCAATATTTTTTGATTCTTTTGCTGTTGCTGGAGATAAAGATTTATTGATTAAATTAAAAGATGATTTATTTCATAAACTACATGATAAAGATGTCTTTATGGCTTATTTTGCAAAAGCAACTTTAACTTTTGATACCCCTAGTACAGTTGCTAACCTTATGACTAAAACATATAATATTGATATTAAAAAAACAGGTATTTTCCCAATTGTTCAAGGAATAAGAAGTTTAGCATTAAGAGAAAAAATTAGAGAAACTACAACTGTAAGAAGAATAAAAATTCTAGAACAAAAAAAAGTTTTAGAGAAACAAATGGCAAATGAATTATTAGAAGCATTTGAAGTATTAAATACCTTAAGACTAAAAGCTCACTTACATAAATTACAAGATGGTAAGAAATTAAACAATGAGATTGATACTCATACTTTAGGAAAGATTGAAAGGGATTTGTTAAAAGATAGTTTTCAAATAGTAATTCACTTTAAAAAATTTATTACTTATATTTTCAGAATAGAAAAGATTCTATGATGTTTAAGAGATTAATAAATAAATTTAGACGTAATAGTCTTAAAGACAAAAATTATGAATATTTATTTAATGAACCACCAAAAGATGAATATGTTTGTTTAGATTGTGAAACTACAGGTCTTAATCCCAAAAAAGATGAGATTCTCTCTATTGGTGCCGTAATTATTAAAAAAAATAAAATTATAATGAGAGATACCTTTAATATATTTGTAAAGCCTGCTAAAGATATAAATAGCGAATCAATTAAAATACATCAAATAAGACCAATAGATTTAGAAAATGCGAAAGATCCAAAAGTTGCAATACTTCAACTTTTAGATTTTATTGGCAGTAGACCTATTATAGGATATTATATAAAATTTGATATTGCTATTATCTCTAAATACACAAAGGATTATATTGGAATCTCACTTCCTAATCATCAAATTGAAGTCTCATCAATGTATTTTAAAACTAAAAAAAGACATAGTGAATATGAATTTGTAGATTTAAAATTTGACACAATAATGAAAGAATTAGATATTCCTGAACTTGGAAAACATGATGCACTAAATGATGCAATTATGACCTCAATGATTTTCTTAAAGCTTAAAGATAAAGCAGCTGCAAATACAACTTTCTATACTGGCTAAAACATTGATTTTATGGGTTTCGTAGCATTAAAATAGCATTTTTTTTTGATATTGTAACTTATTGTTACTAAGATTTTTTCAAGACTTAACCTTCACTTAATATAACCAAATTATTTGTTTTGAAATTATAAATAAATGTATAATTCTTTTTGTCTTAAAGCAATGTTTTTGTTATTTATAACAAAAGATAAATTTATTATGAAGGAGAGGATAATTCTATGAATGAACAATTAGTAGAAAAAATCAAAGCAAATCCTAACTATCAACAATTAGTTAAGAAAAGAACAAGTTTTGCAATAAAACTTGGAATATTTGTTTTAGCAATGTTTTATGCTTATATATTGACTATTGCATTTAACCCATCACTTTTAGGAACAAAAACTGGAGATGGTGTAATGACTATTGGATACCCAATTGGTATTGCAATTATTGTAATTAGTTTTCTTACAACATTAATCTATGTTAGAAGAGCAAATGGAGAATATGAAGAATTAATTGAAAAAGTAAGAGAAGATGTAAAGGATGAATTATAATGTTTAAAATATTTGCTATCTTATCAGTTTTTACAATTGCAATGTTTGCAGCAGGTGATGCTTCATTCGAAGCAACAAAAAGAGAATTAAATATTCCAGCAATTATTATGTTTTTTGTTTTTATTGGTGGTACTTTAGGTATTACATATTGGGCAGCAAGAAGAACAAAATCTGCTAGTGATTTTTATACAGCAGGTGGAGGTATTTCAGGTTTTCAAAACGGAATGGCTATTGCTGGGGATTATATGTCAGCAGCTTCATTTTTAGGTATTTCTGGACTTGTATATTTAAAAGGATATGATGGACTTGTTTATGCTGTTGGATTTTTAGTTGGATGGCCTGTAATATTATTCTTAATGGCTGAAAAATTAAGAAATTTAGGTAAGTTTACCTTTGCAGATATTGCTGCTTATAGACTTGGTCAAAAAGAGATTAGAACTCTTGCGGCATTTGGTTCACTAGCTGTTGTAACTTTATATCTAATTGCACAAATGGTTGGTTCAGGAAAACTTATCCAAGTATTATTTGGACTTGAATATGAATATGCAGTTGTATTAGTTGGTATAATGATGATTATTTATGTAACATTTGGTGGTATGCTTGCAACTACTTGGGTTCAAATTATTAAAGCTGTATTACTATTATCAGGTGTTTCTTTCATGGGATTCATGGTATTAAGTCATTTTGGATTCTCATTTGAAGCATTAGCAACAAAAGCGGTTGAAACACATAAAGATGGACAAGCTATTATGGAGCCAGGGGGATTAGTATCAGATCCTATCTCTGCAATCTCATTAGGTCTTGCACTTATGCTTGGTACTGCAGGTTTACCACATGTACTTATGAGATTCTTTACAGTTGGAAATGCAAAAGAAGCTAGAAAATCTGTTGTTTATGCTACTGGTTTTATTGGTTATTTCTATTTAGTTATTGCTGTAATTGGACTTGGAGCTATAGTTTTCTTAAACTCTCCAGAAGGTTCTCAATATTTTGTAGATGGAAAACTATTTGGTGGAAATAATATGGCAGCAATTCACTTATCACATATTGTAGGTGGAAATGTATTCTTAGGATTTATTTCAGCAGTTGCATTTGCTACAATTTTAGCAGTTGTATCTGGTCTTACACTAGCTGGAGCAAGTGCAATTTCTCATGATATTTACGCATCAGTTATTAATACAAATGCTACAGAAGAGCAAGAGATTAGAATCTCTAAAATTGCTGTTATTATAATTGGTATTATTGGTGTTTTATTAGGTATTGCATTTGAGCAACAAAATATTGCATTTATGGTTGGTCTTGCATTTGCTATTGCAGCATCTGCTAACTTCCCAATTTTATTTTTATCAATTTATTGGTCAAGACTTACAACAAGAGGTGCAGTTATTGGTGGCTTTATTGGTTTATTAACAGCTGTTATTCTTGTAATATTAGGGCCAACAGTTTGGGTTAGTATTTTACATAATGAAGAGGCTATTTTCCCATATAAATACCCTGCATTATTCTCTGTTACTACAGCATTTGTTGCTATTTGGTTCTTCTCTATTACAGATAATTCACAAAGAGCAAAAGATGAAAGAAAAGCTTTTGAAGCTCAAAGTGTTAGAGCTGAAACTGGTTTTGGTGCAGATGGAGCAGTTGACCACTAACAGTACAAAATGTACAATTATTGTACACTAAAGAGAGTAGCTTTACTCTCTTTAGAAAATAAGACAAAAAAACTCTTACATAGCCCCTAAATTAGCATATGTCAACTACTTTACATTTTTGTTACTTTTTTACCTAAATAATACAAGTTTATGACTTTTTGTACATAACTTGTACACAACTACAACTCCTCTATGTATAATTAAATTGCTATATCACTATAGTTACTGTCAAACTTAATTAAAGTTGATAATAGCAAGAGTGAAAACTATAATTAGTTCTTATAAAGGGGAAAAGATGAAGGACGAACTAGTTGATAGGATTGAGAACAATCCTAAATATAAGGAGTTGGTTGCAAAAAAGTCTAGCTTTAGTATTAAGTTAGGAATTTTTGTATTAGTAATGTTTTATGCATATATTTTAACTATAGCATTTAACAAAGAAATATTAGCAACAAAAATAGGTGATGGTTTAACAACAATAGCATTTCCAATTGCCCTTGCAATCTTAGTAATTAGTTTTATTACTACAGTTATTTATGTAAGAAGAGCAAATGGTGAATTTGATGATTTAACAAACGATATAAAAGAAGATGTAAAGGAAATGTTATAATGTTTAAAATTTTAGCACTAATCTCACTAGTATCGCTAAGCTTATTTGCTGCTGGTGATGCAACTTTTGAAGCTACAAAAAGAGAATTAAATATTCCTGCAATTATAATGTTCTTTATTTTTATTGTTGGTACATTAGGTATTACATATTGGGCAGCAAAAAGAACAAAGTCTGCAAGTGACTTCTACACAGCGGGTGGAGGAATTACAGGTTTCCAAAATGGACTTGCAATTGCAGGTGACTATATGTCTGCAGCAGCATTTTTAGGTGTATCTGGGCTTATTTATCTAAAGGGATATGATGGAGTTATCTATGCAGTTTCATTTTTAGTTGGGTGGCCAATTATTCTATTCTTTATGGCAGAAAAATTAAGAAACCTTGGTAAATTTACATTTGCAGATATTGCAGCATATAGATTAGGTCAAAAAGAGATTAGAACTCTTGCTGCATTTGGTTCATTATCAGTTGTAATTTTATATCTAATTGCACAAATGGTTGGGGCTGGTAAACTTATTCAAGTTTTATTTGGTATGGAATATGAGTTTGCTGTTATCCTTGTAGGTGTTATGATGGTTATCTATGTAACATTTGGTGGAATGTTAGCAACAACTTGGGTTCAAATTATCAAAGCTTGTTTACTACTATCTGGTGTTTCTTTCATGGCTATTATGATTATGTATCATTTTGGATTTAATTTTGAAGCTTTAGCTGTTAAAGCAACTGAAAGCCACGCATCTGGAGAATCTATATTAAGTCCTGGAGGATTTATTTCAGATCCAATCTCAGCAATATCTTTAGGGATGGCCTTAATGCTAGGAACTGCAGGTTTACCCCATGTACTTATGAGATTCTTTACAGTTGGAAATGCAAAAGAAGCTAGAAAATCTGTTGTTTATGCTACTGGTTTTGTAGGATACTTCTGGGTTATTATTACAATTGTAGGTTTTGGAGCAATTGCATTTTTAAATTCTGCTGATGGAGCACAATACTTTACAGATGGAAAACTATTTGGTGGAAATAATATGGCATCAATTCACCTTTCACACATGCTTGGTGGTAATGCATTCTTAGGATTTATTTCAGCTGTTGCATTTGCTACAATCTTGGCTGTTGTATCTGGTCTTACACTTGCTGGTGCAAGTGCTATTTCACATGATATTTACGCAAATGTAATTAATCCAAGTGCAAGTGATGAACAAGTTGTTAAAATTTCTAAAATCACTGTAATTGTTGTAGGTATTGTTGGAGTTATCTTAGGAATTGCATTTGAGCAACAAAATATTGCTTATATGGTTGGGCTTGCATTTGGTATTGCAGCATCTGCAAACTTCCCTATCCTTTTCTTATCTATTTATTGGAGAGGGTTAACTACAAGAGGTGCATTTATTGGTGGATTTATTGGTTTAATTACAGCCGTAACATTAGTTATTGTTGGACCAATTGTTTGGGTTCAAATTTTAGGAAATGCTGAAGCTTTATTCCCATATAAACACCCTGCTTTATTCTCTGTTACTGTTGCATTTATTTCTATTTGGTTCTTCTCAAAAACAGATTCTTCAGAAAGAGGAAGATCTGAAAAAGAATTATTTAGAGCACAAAATGTTAGAGCAAATACAGGAATTGGAGCAGCGGGAGCTGTTGATCATTAAAAATTGTCAAAGGAATTTTCCTTTGACAAACAATCTTTTTTTTAAGAAATAAGAGTATTATTTTTTATCTGATAAAATAATCTTAAATCTATTTTTTAAAAGAGAGAATATGAGTATACATGAACAATTAGCTTTTATAAAAGAGATTCATCCTTTCGAGAATCTTACTAAATCTCAACTTGATAGTTTCGTTGATAATCTAGATATTGTTTATCTAAAAAAAGATGTAATTATTCAAGAAGAAGCTAAAGAACCAAAATATCTTTATTTTATAATAAAAGGTATAGTTCAAGAAAAACAAGCTGGCGAAGTTATTTCAATCTATTCAAGTTACGAAATTTTTGATCCAATGTCACTTATAGAGAATCGCTCTAAAAACTCTTTTGTAACAGCACAAGAAACTATTTGTTATATTTTACCAAAAGATATTTTTATAAAAACCATACATGAAAATACAGCTATTGAAAGTTTCTTTTTCCAATCTATTTCTCAAAAATTAAATATGAATATGGATAATGAAAAAAATAAAGAATTAGCAAATCTAATGGTTGCTAAAGTAAAAGATGCAAATCTACATAGAGCTGTAATTGTTCCTTATACTACTTCAATTTTTGAAGCAGTTAAAACTATCAAAAAAGAGAAAGTTCCAACTCTACTTTTAAGGGATGAAAGAGATGAAATACATATAGTTACAGACTCAGATTTTAGAGAAAAAGTTATACTAAATAGAATGGATTTTGATGAACAAGTTGGTAAGATTTCAAACTCTGGCTTAAAATATGTAAATGAAAACGATTTTTTATTTAATGCTCAATTACTTATGACAAAACATGGATTAAAAAGATTAATTGTAAAAAATAACACTAATGAAATTGTTGGGATAATTGATCAAATCTCTCTTTCATCTTTTTTTGCTACTCATACTTTTTCTGTATCAAATGAGATAGATAAAGCAGAAAACCTAGAAGAATTAAAAACAGCAACTCAATCTTTTACCAAAATTATCAAATCTCTTCATGCAAAAGGTGTAAAAGTTGATTTTATATCAAAGCTAATCAATCAATTAAATAGAAAAGTTATGAATAAACTTTTTAATATGCTAGCTCCACAAGAACTTATAGGTAAATGTGCACTTCTAGTTATGGGTAGTGAAGGAAGAGGTGAACAAATTTTAAAAACAGACCAAGACAATGCACTTGTTATTGCAGATGATTGTGAGGTTTCAAAAGAGGAGATTTCTAAATTTGTGCATAACTATACTGAAACATTAGTTGATTTTGGTTTCCCTAGATGTGAAGGTAATATCATGGTTTCAAATCCATATTGGTGTAGAACATTTAGTGATTTTAAATCTTTAATTTATGAATGGATTACTCAACCAAGTGGTGATAACTTTATGAATCTTGCTATTTTTTACGATGCAATGGTTGCATCAGGAGATAGACAACTTTTAACCCAATTAAAAGAATACTTATTTAAAATTGGTTCTACTTCAAAAACATTTTATATGCATTTTGCAAAAATTATAATGGATTTTAATGTACCATTAGGTTTCTTCGATGGTTTTGTTTTTGACTCAAAAGATAAAAACCATAAAAATGAAATAGATATTAAAAAAGGTGGTATCTTTATTATAGTTCAAAGTATAAGAACACTATCTTTAGAACATAAATTAATGCGTGCCAATACTTTAAAAAGAATTCAAGAGCTTCAAAAAGTTGGTGAATTAGAACCTGAATTTGCCCAAGAGATAACTGAAGCATTTAATTTTCTCCTTACAATGAAATTAAAATCAAATCTTGAAAAACTAGACTCTGGAAAAGAAGTTGATAACTACATCAATCCTGAAGATTTAAATACAATGGAAAAAGATCTTTTAAAAGATAGTTTTAAAATTGTAAACAAATTAAAGAAAAAATTAGAACATCATTATAAGTTGAATTATGTTTAATAAAATAAAAAATCATTTTAATAAAAAAAATTTAAAAGATGAAAAATATCTTTATCTATTTGATAAACCTTTAAAAGATGAGTATGTATGTTTTGACTGTGAAACAACAGGTCTTAGTGTAGAAAAGGATGACATTATCTCAATTGGTGCAGTTATCATAAAAGATAGTACTATTATTTCTAGTAAAAAATTTGTTAAATTTATTAAACCAAAAACAAAACTTCAAGAAGAAGCTATCAAAGTTCATCATATTAGGGAGTGTGATTTAGAAGAAGCTGAAGATATAGATACAGTTATAGAAGAGTTTTTAGAATTTATAGGAAATAGGAAACTTGTTGGTTATTTTCTAGAATTTGATATAGCAATGGTCAATAAATATTTAAAACCTAAAATTGGTATAAAACTACCTAATAAAGCTTATGAAGTTTCTGCTATTTATCACGATTGGAAAATAGAAAAAATCCCTCAAAGTAATATTGACCTAAGATTTGATACAATTATGAAAGAATTACAAATTCCTAAGATGGGAAAACATGATGCATATAATGATGCTATCATGACTGCTATGATGTTTATAAAACTGAAAAATCAACCTAAAGTTACTATTAAATAGTTTACTTTTAAATGACACACTATATACATACATCTTAGTTATAATTCAATTTAATTAAAATAAGGGAGAAGAAATAATGTTAATTCTTGTTTTAAATGCAGGTAGTTCATCTTTAAAATATCAACTTATAAATGTAGCAACTGCAGAAGTAAAAGCTTCAGGGCTTTGTGAAAGAATTGGAATAGATGGAGTGATGAAGCATGAAATTGCTGAACATAGAAAATTACAAATCGATCATCCAATGCCAACACATAAAGAAGCTATTGAATTTATGTTAGATATCTTAACACATGATGATACACAAGTTATTGCAAACATTGATGAGATTTCTGCAGTAGGTCATAGAGTTGTTCATGGTGGAGAATATTTTAACAAATCAATATTAATCAATAATAATGTAATAAAGAAAATCGAAGAGTTAGTTCCACTAGCACCACTTCATAATCCAGCTCATATTTTAGGTATTAAAATTTGTCAAGAACTATTACCAGGGAAACCAAATGTTGCAGTATTTGACACAGCTTTTCATCAAACTATGCCTGAAGAAAACTATTTATATGCTGTTCCACATGAAGATTATACAGAACACCATCTAAGAAAATATGGTTTCCATGGAACTAGCCACTATTATGTATCTGACCAAGCTATTCAGATGTTAGATAAAAAAGAATCAAAAGTTATAGTTTGCCACTTAGGTAACGGATCGTCAATTTGTGCAGTAAAAGATGGTAAATCGATTGATACAACTATGGGGTTAACTCCATTAGAAGGTCTTGTAATGGGAACAAGAAGTGGAGATATTGATGCTGGGGTAATTCCATATTTAATGGATAAAAAAGGAATGAATTCCCATGAAATGATTAATTATTTAAATAAAAAATCTGGTATTTTAGGAGTTTCTGGAATCTCATCTGACTTAAGAGAAGTAATTAAAGCAGCAAAAGATGGAGACCATAGGTCAAAAATATGTATTGAGATGATGTGTAATAGAATCAAAAAATATATTTGTTCATATATTGGTATTTTAGGTGGGGTAGATGCTATTTGTTTTACTGCAGGAATTGGAGAAAATGCAGATTTAATTAGAGAAAAAGCTTGTGCAAACTTAGAATTCCTTGGAATCGAAATTGATAAAAAGAAAAATAAAAAAAGAGAGAGTGGGAATAGAGAGATTAATAAAGATAATTCTCCTGTTAAAATTTATGTAATTCCTACAAATGAAGAGTATGTTATTGCTCAAGATACATACAACTTAGTAAAAGGGTAATCTTCCCTTTTACTTACTTTGTGTTGGAGTTTTATTGAAATATTTTTTATAAGCTCTAAAAAATGAACTAGGCTCACTATATCCTAGATAAAATGCTATGCTATTATAATCCATTTTTGTATTTGAGATATAATGCCTTGCTAAATTCATCCTAACAGATAACAATGCATCCCTAAATTTTTTATTCTCTTCTTTTAAATTATATTGTAATATTCTAACACTAGTATTTAATTTTCTTGCTACAAAATCTATAGTTATATCATTTTCTCCAATATTTTTTAAAATCTCTTTTTTCACTTTACTGTAAAATGTACTCTCTTTCATATCATCTAAAATTTTATTGGCTTGCATCTCAAAATAACCTAACATAGCAGGATTAGAATTATTAACCTTTGTTCTTAAAGTCTGATAATTAAAAAATATTGAATTTTCATCTGTTTCAAAAAATATTCTCTCTCCAAATAACTTTTTATACTCATCAAGGTGGGATACCCTATGTCCAGAAAAACAAGTTTTATCAGGGATGATTTTTTTATCTACAATTTGCGAAAGAATAGAAAGTATAGCACTTAAATGTACTTCTGCATGAAAACTAGGTACACTTATAGATGGATTTTCATTTATATAAATAGATAATTTATAATACTCTTTTGTTTTTTCTAAATGAAATTTTATAAATCCACTTATTAGTTTTTGATAATAATTAAATTTTTCAATCATCTCCTTTAGTGAATTAGTATTTAACATCAAGTAACCTAATATTCCTAAAGAATGGTATGTTATTGATTTACCAATTTTCAAAGATAAAGAAAAGTCCCCTGTTTTTTCCATACAATATTTAAAGGCCGTGGATAATTTTATACTATCAATTTGGGAATCAGTACTTGTTAATATATCTTTATCTAAATCTATCACCTCTAACATTTCATCAATAGATACACCACTATTTAATTGTAGTGCTTTTAATACATATTGGAATGTAACAGAGGATACTTTAGTCATTTAAACTCCTATTTTCGTAAAATGTCAATAGATATTTCATATTATAACATATAGTTCCAGCAGTAGTTGTGTATAATATCTACAATTAAATGTATATTTAATAATCGAAGGAGAGATTATGTCAAAGTTAGAAATAAAAGTTGATGAAAGTTATGAAAGTTTCAAAAATATAGATTGCTTTGAAAATGCTTGTGTTGTTATTGATAATATGTTAAGGGTATTAGAAAATCCAAAAAATATGAATATTTATTGGAAAAAAATTGTGCCAATGATTCCTCAAGCATATTATGACAGAGACCCAAAGTCAGATACTAAAGAAGAACTATTATATTTAGTTTGTTCAAATAGTTTTTATCTTGATGAACTTTTTGAAAAAGCTGAAGATGAGCAAGCAATTGATGCATTAAATAAATGTGAACAAGAGTGTTGTTAGTCTTGTGAAAAATAGTAACACTATTTTAATTATGTCAAAATAGTGTACTAATTTTCTACACTTATATAAATTTTAATCAATATTTTCTTTTAAAACTTTTTAAAATGCTATTTTTATGCTACGATTCATATATAAGTAATTATTATATGAAGGACAATTTAAATGGGTTTAATAGAGAGTATTAAAGAGAATGCAAAAAAAGAACTAAGAACTATAGTTCTTCCAGAATCAGAAGATGAAAGAGTGTTAAAAGCAACACAAATGGTTCTGGAAGAAAAAACTGCTAATGTAGTTTTAATTGGGAATGAAGATACAATTAAAGCTGATGCCGCTGCTTGTGGTGCTAATATTGATGGTGCTACAATTATTGATCCAAAATCTTATGATGGCATTGAAAAGTATGTTGACGAGTTAGTTGAGCTTAGAAAGTCAAAAGGTCTTTCTAAAGAGGAAGCTACTGAGATTATGACTACTGAACCTAGATTCTTTGGTTGTATGATGGTTAGACTTGGTGATGCACATGGGCTTGTTGCAGGTTCAAACTCACCTACTGCTGACGTATTAAGAGCTGCTATTCAAGTTATCAAAACTGCTCCTGGTATAAATACTGTTTCTTCAGCATTTATTATGGAAACTGCTGATGGAAAATTTGGAGATAATGGGCTTATATTATTCGCTGACTGTGCGGTAATTCCTGAGCCAAATGCTGAACAACTTGCTGACATTGCTTGTGCTACTGCTGCTACTGCAAAATCTGTTGTTGGAATTGATCCTAGAGTTGCTATGTTATCTTTCTCTACAAAAGGAAGTGCTAATCATCCACTTGTTGACAAAGTTCAATATGCTGTTGATATTTTAACTGAAAGAAATGTTGATTTCGCATTTGATGGTGAGATGCAAGCTGATGCTGCTATTGTTGAAGCTATTGGGGCTAAAAAAGCACCTGATTCAAAAGTAGCTGGTAAAGCAAACGTACTTGTATTTCCTGATTTACAATCTGGAAACATTGGTTATAAACTTGTTCAAAGATTTGCTGGTGCTAATGCACACGGTCCTGTTGTTCAAGGTCTTGCTAAACCTGTTAATGACCTTTCAAGAGGTTGTTCAGTTGAAGACATCGCAAACTTAGTAGCTATTACAGCAACACAAATTTAATTTACAATATAGACTAAAAAAAGGGAAAAGACATGTTAGTATTTATTTTAAACGCAGGAAGTTCATCATTAAAGTATCAGTTAATGAATCCAATTATCAAGAAAGTTTTTGCTTCTGGTATTTGTGAAAGAATTGGTATTGATGGTGTTTTAAAGCACGAGTTTGGTGATGATAAAGAGCTTAAACTTGAAATCGATATGCCAACTCACAAAGAAGCTATTGAGGCTGTTTTATCTATTCTTACTACTGGTGAGGGTAAAGTTATTGATTCTATTAATGACATAGAAGCTATTGGTCACAGAGTTGCACATGGGGGAGAATCATTTAAAAGCTCTGTTTTAGTAACTGATGAAGTTTTAACAGAAATTGAAAGACTTATCCCACTTGCTCCTTTACACAATCCTGCAAATATTCTTGGTATTAAAATCTGCCAAGAGTTAATGCCAGGGAAACCAAATGTTACAGTGTTTGATACAGTATTTCACCAAACAATGCCAGATTATGCATATATGTATGCACTTCCATATGATCAATATACTAAACACGCTATCAGAAAATATGGTTTCCATGGTACATCTCATTATTATGTTTCAAATGAAGCTAGAGGAATGCTTGATAAAAAACACAATACAAGAATTGTAGTTTGTCACTTAGGTAATGGTTCTTCTGTAACTGCTGTATTAAATGGAAAATCTATTGATACATCTATGGGATTAACACCTGTTCAAGGTCTTATGATGGGTACTAGATCTGGTGATGTTGGTGCTGGTGCAATTAGTTATATGATGAAGCAAGAGGGTTTAGATATAGATCAAATAACTGAACTTATGAATAAAAAATCTGGTATCTTAGGAATATCTGGTAAATCTTCTGACTTAAGAGAAGTATTGGCAAATATGGATACAGATGAAAGATGTAGATTAGCTGTAGACATGGTTGCATACAACATCAAAAAATATGTTGGTTCTTATGTTGCTGCTCTTGATGGAATTGATGCTTTATGTTTCACTGGTGGAATTGGGGAAAACTCTGCACTTATTAGAGAAATTGTATGTACAGGACTTGATGGTATGGGATTAGTTCTTGACCCAATAAAAAACAATAAAAAGAGAAGTGATTCAAGAGATATTGCAACAAATAGTTCAAGTGCAAGAATTTTTGTAATACCAACAAATGAGGAATATGTTATTGCTAATGATACATACAAAGTAGTTTCACAATCATAAACATAATAAGAAATATTTCGTATAAAAGTAAGAAAATTATACTTATGTAAGATTGATGTACTACTTTTATACACAAAATTTATTTTTGTATTATTATTAAACCTAATTTTTTTTTAAATGCTATTTTTATGCTACTCTTCAATATTATAATTTATTGAATTTACAAGAAAGGACGCATGAATGGGTTTAATAGAGAGTATTAAAGAGAATGCAAAAAAAGAACTAAGAACTATAGTTCTTCCAGAATCAGAAGATGAAAGAGTGTTAAAAGCAACACAAATGGTTCTGGAAGAAAAAACTGCTAATGTAGTTTTAATTGGGAATGAAGATACAATTAAAGCTGATGCCGCTGCTTGTGGTGCTAATATTGATGGTGCTACAATTATTGATCCAAAATCTTATGATGGCATTGAAAAGTATGTTGACGAGTTAGTTGAGCTTAGAAAGTCAAAAGGTCTTTCTAAAGAGGAAGCTACTGAGATTATGACTACTGAACCTAGATTCTTTGGTTGTATGATGGTTAGACTTGGTGATGCACATGGGCTTGTTGCAGGTTCAAACTCACCTACTGCTGACGTATTAAGAGCTGCTATTCAAGTTATCAAAACTGCTCCTGGTATAAATACTGTTTCTTCAGCATTTATTATGGAAACTGCTGATGGAAAATTTGGAGATAATGGGCTTATATTATTCGCTGACTGTGCGGTAATTCCTGAGCCAAATGCTGAACAACTTGCTGACATTGCTTGTGCTACTGCTGCTACTGCAAAATCTGTTGTTGGAATTGATCCTAGAGTTGCTATGTTATCTTTCTCTACAAAAGGAAGTGCTAATCATCCACTTGTTGACAAAGTTCAATATGCTGTTGATATTTTAACTGAAAGAAATGTTGATTTCGCATTTGATGGTGAGATGCAAGCTGATGCTGCTATTGTTGAAGCTATTGGGGCTAAAAAAGCACCTGATTCAAAAGTAGCTGGTAAAGCAAACGTACTTGTATTTCCTGATTTACAATCTGGAAACATTGGTTATAAACTTGTTCAAAGATTTGCTGGTGCTAATGCACACGGTCCTGTTGTTCAAGGTCTTGCTAAACCTGTTAATGACCTTTCAAGAGGTTGTTCAGTTGAAGACATCGCAAACTTAGTAGCTATTACAGCAACACAAATTTAATTTACAATATAGACTAAAAAAAGGGAAAAGACATGTTAGTATTTATTTTAAACGCAGGAAGTTCATCATTAAAGTATCAGTTAATGAATCCAATTATCAAGAAAGTTTTTGCTTCTGGTATTTGTGAAAGAATTGGTATTGATGGTGTTTTAAAGCACGAGTTTGGTGATGGTAAAGAGCTTAAACTTGAAATCGATATGCCAACTCACAAAGAAGCTATTGAGGCTGTTTTATCTACTCTTACTGCTGGTGAGGGTAAGGTTATTGATTCTATTAATGACATAGAAGCTATTGGGCATAGAGCTGTTCATGGGGGAGAAGAGTTCTCTGGTTCAGTAATGGTTACAAATAAAGTAATTGAAACTATGAAAAGACTTATTCCACTTGCACCTTTACACAATCCTGCAAATATTCTTGGTATGGAGATCTGTCAAGAATTAATGCCAGGGAAACCAAATGTAGCTGTATTTGATACTGCATTCCACCAAACAATGCCAGATTATGCATATATGTATGCATTACCATATGATCAATACACTAAACATGGTATTAGAAAATATGGTTTCCATGGTACATCTCACTACTTCGTTTCAAATGAAGCTAGACAAATGTTAGATAAAAAACACAATACAAGAATTATTGTTTGCCACTTAGGTAATGGTTCTTCTGTTTCAGCTGTACAAGATGGAAAATGTATTGATACATCTATGGGATTAACACCTATTCAAGGTCTTATGATGGGTACTAGATCTGGTGATGTTGGTGCTGGTGCATTACAATATATGATGAGTCAAGAGGGTATGACTATTGATGAAGCATTAAATATTATGAATAAAAAATCTGGTATCTTAGGAATTTCAGGTAAATCTTCTGACTTAAGAGAAGTATTAGAAGGTATGACTAATGGTGAAGAAAGATGTAGATTAGCTGTTGATATGGTTGCATACAACATCAAAAAATATGTTGGTTCTTATGTTGCTGCTCTTGATGGAGTAGATGCATTATGTTTCACTGGTGGTATTGGTGAAAATGCTTCACTTATTAGAGAAAAAGTTTGTGCTGGTCTAGATGCAATGGGATTAGTATTAGACCCAGTTAAAAATAATAAAAGATCTAGTAGTGCAAGAGATATTGCTACTAATGGTTCTGCTTCAAGAATCTTTGTTATTCCTACAAATGAAGAATACGTTATTGCTAATGATACTTATAAAGTTGTTATGGGTGGTAAATGCTAATAAAAAAAGATAAGAGTTAAACTCTTATCTTTTTTAAACTCTTTGTTTTCTTCTTTCTTGACTTGGTCTATCTCTTCTAGTACTTCTAGAGTTATCATTATTTTTACGATTTCTACTATTTGTTCTATTTCTTCTAGAACTATTTGATGAAGTGGATTTTTTGCTTACCCTATTTAATTTTACTACTGTAAACCCTTCAACAGTTTTTATAGGAATATCTGTTTTTGTAAGTTTTTCTATATCTTTTAAAAATTGAAACTCTTCATCACAAACTAAAGATATAGCTTCTCCAATATTTCCTGCCCTACCTGTTCTTCCAATTCTATGAACATAATCTTCAGGAACATTAGGTAACTCAAAATTTATTACATGGGGAAGTTGTTCAATATCAAGCCCCCTAGCTGCAATATCAGTTGCAACTAATACTCTTGTCTTTTTTAGTTTAAAATCTTTTAAGGCGGTTGTTCTTGCACCTTGTGATTTTCCACCATGTATAGCAAGGGAATTTATATTATTTCTATTTAAAAATTCACATAACTTATTTGCACCATGTTTTGTTCTTGTAAAAACAAGAACTTGATTCCAGCTTTGAGATGATAATAAAGAAACTAAAAGGTCTCTTTTTCTATCTTTCTTAACATAATGAACCACTTGGGAAACTTGTTTTGTCAAAGTATTGCTTCTTGCAACCTCTATTAGTTTTGGATTATCTAAAAATGATTGTGATAGTTTTTTTATCTCATTTGAAAATGTTGCAGAAAACAAAAGAGTTTGTCTATGTTTAGGGATATATGTTACAATCTTTTTAATATCGTGAATAAACCCCATATCAAGCATTCTATCCGCTTCATCAAGAACTAAAAAATCTACTTTTGATAAATCTATTGTTTTTTGTGAAATATGATCTAATAATCTTCCTGGTGTTGCTATAACTATATCAACACCTTTTCTTAAAGTTGCTTTTTGAGGATTTATTCCAACCCCACCAAAAACTACTGCTGTTTTATAAGGAAGATATTTACAATATGCATCAATATTTTCTGCAACTTGAGAAGCTAACTCTCTTGTTGGAGTTAAAATAAGAGCTTTTATAGAGTGTTTTTTCTCATTTTTTGTTTTTTTACGATTCATTATCTCTAATAATGGAAGTGTAAATGCAGCTGTTTTACCAGTACCTGTTTGTGCAGCAGCTAAAATATCGTTTTTTTCTAATACGATAGGAATTGCTTGCTTTTGAATAGGAGTAGGTTTTGTATACCCTTGCTCTTTTATTGCTTTTAAAATATTAGGATTTAATCCTAGGTGTGAAAATGACATTAATTACCTTTTTATAATTGTTAGTAATTTAATATGAGAATGTGCTAGGTTAATTAAGAAACTATTTATAATTTAGATAAAACGAAGAAAACTTAGATTATTTACTATTGTTAATGGAAGTATATCATAATATATGAAAAAAGGATAAAATTTAAAAAATTATCCAAATTTCCATAAAATTAAAAGACAAGTTATAAAAAACTTGCCTTTTTTATATCTGATTTTTTATACAAGATGAAGTTGAAGAATCATAAGTATAACCTTCTAAAAACTGTACACCTAAATTTTTCATATCTTTTGTAATAACCTCTTCTGTATCTGATGAACTTGGTACATAATGTAAATATGATTTAAAAGTATTTGATGAAGAATCAGCAGCGTCTGTTGTTTTTGTATATTCCAATATAACTTTTCTGCCACTAATAAAGACTATTCTATTTGCTCCAGCTATATATTCAATTTGTGTAGCATCTAAAATATAATACAATCTATATGGAATAGTAGCTGTTTCTGAAGACAATCCATATGCTTCGACACCTTGCATTTTTGCACTTATTAATGTTTCAACATCAGATGGTGGATTAGAATATTTTGTATAAGTTGGCCATGAGGTAGATGCACTAACAACAGGAATAGTGACTATTTTTCTATAAACTGGTTTTCCCATCCAAACCTTATTTGTCATAACCTCTTCTTCTAAATAAACATCCTTTTGTCCTACACTATTCTTTTTAGCTAAACTCTCTAAATTATTTGAAAAACTATAACTCTTCACACACTCTTGTGTTTGATTTCCATCTTTATCAGTTAAAACCAACATATAATCTGCACTCAATGACATAGTAATGATTGAACTAAAAGCAATACAAGCTAATAACTTTTTCATAATTTATCCTATTATTTAAAATTGCAAAAATTATATATAAAAAGAGTTTAAAATAGTATTAAAAATTATTTTTTAGATTTGGTTCTTTAATCTATTTTGCAAATAGCTAAAGAACCAAATTTTTTAGTAAGCTTTTAAATTAGAGTTAAACATTACTGAAAAATTAGTTACGGCTTCACTTATTACCCTATCTAAAAATTTATCAAATTTATCCTCTTTTTTCCAAATAGGTTCTTTTACTTTTGCTAACTTTATTATCTCATTTTTTGCATATGAGATTGTAGCTACTTTATCAACTAAACCAACAGCTTTAGCTTGAGAAGAAGTGAAAATATGTGCATCAGCAAATTTTGTATGATTTTCTACTTTTAATTTTCTTGCTTTTGCAACATCACTAACAAACATAGAATAAGTATCTTTTATAACTTTTTCAAGCTCCTCTTTTTCATAATTTGTCCATTCTCTAGTTGGAGTACCAGATTCTTTATATCTTCCTGCTTTTATTGTTTGTGTTTTTACTCCAATTTTATCCATTAATTCTTCTAAATTTGTTCCTTGGAAAATAACACCAATTGAACCAACCATACTCCCTGGATTTGCAATAATTTTATCTGCCCAAATTGAAGAATAGTAACTTCCACTAGCCATTATCCCACTTGCATATGCAACAACTGGCTTAACTTCTCTTAACTCTTTTATTGCATATGCAATTTCAACAGATGGTGCTACTGCTCCACCTGGAGAATTAACATCTAGTAAAACACCTTTGATATTCTTATTTTTCTTTGCTTCTTCTATTTGTGCTAAAACTTTATCTGCTGTCATAATTGGCCCATAAAGCTCAATCTTTTGTAAGTTTGCCATTTCAAAACTCTCACCACTTATTGCAGAATCTTCAGAACTAGAAACAAAAAAATAAATTATTGTTAAAAAAACTATTGTTTTAAAATATTTAGTAATAAAATCTAGTATTGCAATTATTGGATAAAATATTTTTCTTAAAATATTAAACATATATACCCCCTATTATTGTATTTTTTACACTCTTAGCATGTAAGATGATATTCATATATAAATCATTTTCATCTTCAATTTCATCAGGTAAAGTTAAAGTAATTATATCTGCATCTTTTTCTTTAAAAAGTATCCCTTTATTTAAACCTAAAGCTTGAGCCCCTCTTTTAGTGGCAGCTTCTAGTAAGGATTTAGAAAAAGTTACAATATTTTGTTCTGTGTGTATCATTAAGGCATTTCTTAACTCATCAAACATTGACAAAGAATTATTTGAACTCAAACCATCTGTTCCTATTGAAAAAGGTATATCTTTATTAAATAATTTTTGAATATCTAATTTTGTATTATTTAAAACTCTATTTGAAGTTGGACAATGATTAATTACCGCCCCAAGTTTTTTTATCTTTTCTAAATCTTCATTGCTAGATTCAACACAATGAGTAAAAGATAACTTATCTATATTCTCAAATTGATTTAAAAATTCCATTGGTTTAGTAACAGCTTTTTCTTGTCCTAAAAAATTTTTAAAGAAGTCTAAAAATCCACCTTCATCTTTATGAAGCCACTGAAACTCTTCAGGTGATTCTAAAAAATGTGAACTAACTGTTAAATTATCCTCTTTTGCTATATTTAATGCCTCTCTTATTAAAAAAGGATGCACTGAATATGGAGAATGTATAGCAACAGCAGGATAAAATCCTTCCCTTTTATTCTTTTTTGAAAGTTCAAGTCTAGATTTAAAATCAGCCAATAAAGTATCAATCATATCAGGTTTACTTCCAATTACTTCATTAAAAAAAACAATATTTAAATTAGATTCAAAACAACTTTCCAAATCAAAAGCGTATGACGAAATAGCACCTATTGTTGTCGTGCCACTATTTTTTATCTCTTCTAATTTTTCTTTTAATAAATCTTTTGTTGCATTTTGTATTAGTTTTTCCCTAGAAGTTATAACTGAATTTAACCATGTCATAAAATTACCATATTTTAAAGTTGTGGCATTTGATGAGAATTCTAAATGGATATGTGAATTGATTAGTCCTGGCATCAAAACTGAATTTTTGCCTAACTCTTCTATTTTTGTATTTGGATATTTCTCTTTTATAAAATCTATTGTTGCAACATCAATAATTTTCTTATCAAAAACAATAGCACCATCTTTTATGATAGTGCTATTATCATCACAAGTTATAACCCACGATGCCTTTAAGATTTTCATTATTAACTATTTTGAGCTTCTGCTTCAGCTTTTTGTTTTGCTTGAACTGCTTTTAGTTCAGAAACAATTTGAGTTAATGAGATTAAACCTAGATGATAACCAAATGGTCCAAATCCAGTAATTACACCAGTTGAAGCACCAGCTGTGATAGATTTTTGTCTATATTCTTCTCTTTTGTAAATATTTGAAATATGTACTTCAACAGTTGGAAGATTAACTGCACTTAAAGCATCTTTAATAGCAATTGAAGAGTGAGAAAATGCTGCTGGATTAATTAAGATTCCATCAACTGTACCTAAACATTCTTGAATTCTATCTACAATTTCACCCTCTAAGTTAGATTGGAAAAATTCTAGTTCAACTCCATTTTGCTCAGCACTTGCTTTCATTTGATCATGAATTTGTTCTAAACTCATTGGACCATAAATATGTTGCTCTCTAATACCTAGCATGTTTAAATTTGGACCTTGAATTACCGCTATTTTCATATTATATTTCCTTTTATAAATTTTGGGTAAGATTATATTCAAATTTTGTTTAATTAAAAGGAAAAATATGAAAAACTATATACTACTTAATGAAAATGCTGTATATTATGAGTGTGGATTCTCATGTGATAATGTAGTTTTTCTAAAATTAGGTTCAATAAAATATTTTATTACAGATGCAAGATATACAGTTGAAGCTAAAGAGTATGCAAAAGATTGTGTAGTTATTGAAAGTTCAGATTTTATAAAAGATGTACAAAAGATATTAAAGAAGTCAAAAATAAAAAAAATCGTTTTTGATCCAAACGATTTTAAACTTAGCTTTTATCAAAAATTAACTAATAATATAAAAATAAAATTTGAAGCAAAAGAAAACTTTTCAAAACTAAAAAGAATAATAAAAAGTGATGAAGAGATTCAATTATTAAAAAAAGCTGCACAAATTGGAAGAGATGGATTTAAAGAATTAGCTAAATTTATAAGAAAAAATGGTTTTAGAGAAAGTGAAAATTTTCTACATTTTAAAGCAATTGAAAAAATGAGTCATATAGGTAAATATGATTTAAGTTTTGATCCTATTGTGGCAATAAATAAAAATGCAGCAAAACCTCATGCACTACCAACTAATACAAAACTTAAGCTTCATGATTTATTACTAGTAGATGCAGGAGTTAAACATAAAAGATATTGTTCAGATAGAACGTGTACTTCATATGTTGATTTTGAAACATTTTCATTTAAAAGAGATCAAAAGTTTAAAAATAAAAAACACCAAAAAATTTATGACTTAGTTTATAAAGCACAGTTAAATGCTATAGAAAAAGCAAGAACAGGAATGAAAGCATCTCAAATCGATAAATTAACTAGGGATGTAATTGAAAAAGCTGGATTTGGTAAATATTTTGTACATAGTACTGGTCATGGAGTTGGACTTGACATTCATGAGTTTCCAAATATCAATTCCCGTTCAGATGTTATAATCGAAGATAATATGGTATTTACTATTGAACCAGGAATTTATTTACCTGAAGAGTTTGGTATAAGAATTGAAGATACTGTTGTAATGAAAAATGGAAAAGCACAAATACTATAAATCAAAAAATAAATCTTAACTAAAAAATTAAGATTTATTTTCAGGACAAATTATGAAAAAAATTTTAAACAAAAATCTAACACTTTTTTATACTTCAAATTTTCCAAAAAAATTATCGTATAATTCAAGTAAAAAACACACTGTAACAATTGGTATTGGGGGAAATATAGGAAATACAAAAACTATTTTTGATAAACTACTCTTATATTTGAGAAATGACACAAGATTTGATCTACTTATAACTTCTCCCCTACTTCTAAATCCCCCTTTTGGATTTTTGGAACAAAATCATTTTTTAAATGGTATAATTGCGCTCAAAACTAATTTAGCACCAAATGATTTTTTAAAAAACATGCAAAGATTAGAGAAAAGATTAGGAAGAAAGCGATCCTTTCAAGATGCGCCTAGAACCTTGGATATTGATATTATATTTTTTGATGACAAAAAAATCAATACCCAAAACCTTATTATTCCTCACAAAGATTGGGCCAATAGAGAATCAGTTATTATTCCTTTAAAACATTTATAGAACAACACGTTGTTCTCTTTAGAGTTTTATTAAAGAGAGTCTAAAGACAAACTAATTTTAATTGGAATTTTATTCCAATGTAAAAAAGTAGACATATATTATAGGTTCCTTTAAAATGGAACTTTTTTAAAGGTAAATTATGAAAAAAAAAGTAGTTGTTGGAATGTCAGGTGGAGTTGATTCATCAGTTACTGCATTACTATTAAAACAACAAGGCTATGATGTAGTTGGCCTATTTATGAGAAATTGGGAGTATGGAATCAAAGGTAGTCAATGCCCAAATCGTATAGAATTTGAAGATGCTAAAAAAGTTGGTGCCTTAATTGGGATTGAAGTAAAAGGTAAAGACTTTGTTGAAGAATACAGAACAAAAGTATTTGATGTATTTTTAGAAGGTCTAAAAAAAGGTCTTACTCCAAATCCAGATATTTTATGTAACCGTGAGATTAAATTTAATGTATTTTTAAATGAAGCAAAAAAAATGGGTGCAGATTATATTGCAACTGGGCATTATGCAAAAATAGCCAAATATCACGACCATTTTGTTTTAGATACTCCAAAAGATGATAGTAAAAACCAAACTTATTTTTTACATGCATTATCTAGTGAACAACTTTCACATGCTATGTTTCCACTAGCAGATTTAACAAAAAAAGAAGTAAGAGAGATAGCAAAAAAGCACAACTTACCTGTAAGTGATAAAAAAGATAGTACAGGTATATGCTTTATAGGTAATCAAAAATTTGATGAATTTATTACTCAACATCTAAAAGCAATTCCAGGTGATATTATAGATGAAAATGGAAAAGTTTTAGGAAAACACAAAGGACTTATTTGCTACACATTAGGGCAAAGAAAAGGTATTGGTCTTGGTGGAATCAAAGGGCTTGAAGGTGAAAATAACACTCACAAATCATGGTATGCTGCTAAAAAGAATATTGAAGATAATACTTTAACAGTTGTTCAAGATACAAACCATCCTTTACTTATGAGCAAAAAAGTTGAAGCTAGTCATATGCATTGGGTACTTGAAGAGCCTGCTAAAGTTGGAGATAAACTAATGGCACAAATTCGTTATCGGCAACAAAAACAAGCTTGTACAGTAACTGAAGTAAATGAAGATAAAGTAATAGTAGAATTTGATAAACCTCAAAGAGCTGTAACTTTAGGACAAAGTCTTGTTTTATATTCTCAAAACTACTGCTTAGGTGGTGGGTTTATTAGTGATTACAATTAATTTGCTATAATCCCATTTTTATTAATCTTTACAAAATTTTGTAAAGATTAAAATCGGAAGAAAGCTATCCTTTCAAGATACGCCTAAACCAAAATAAATATTATAATTGGGCAAATAGAGAGTCAGTGATTATTCCTTTATGAAACTTTTAAAGGATATATAAAATGAAAAAAAAAGTAATGGTAGGTATGAGTGGAGGAATTGATTCTTCAGTTACTGCATACATGTTACAAGAAGATGGTTATGAAGTTGAAGGAGTTTACTTAAAGCTTCACAATAGAACTAATGGTTATCACGAAAAAAATATTGGCTATATCGAAGATGTAGCGAAATTCCTTAATATAAAATACCATATATTAGATTTAGCAGATAAGTTTACACAAGAGGTTTATGATTATTTTGTAGATTCATATTTGGAAGGAACAACACCTAATCCATGTGTAAAATGTAATAGGCAGATTAAATTTGGAGCAATGTTAGATTTTGCAAAAGAGCATGGAGCATCTTATTTAGCAACAGGACATTATGCAAAAACAGATGGGGAATTTTTCTATGAAGCTGATGATAAAACAAAAGATCAAAGTTATTTCTTATCTCAAGTAGAAAAAGAAGCACTCCCATATATGATGTTTCCCCTTAGTAGCTATAAAAAAGAAGATATTATCAAATTTGGTGAAAAACTTGATAAAGCATATAAAAAAATTACAGAAAAAAGTGAATCACAAGAGATTTGTTTTGTTGAAACAGTTTATACTGATGTAGTAAAAAAACATGCAAATATAGATATTCCAGGTAAAGTATTAGATAAAGAGGGAAATATAGTAGGTGAACATAAAGGTTATATGCACTATACAATTGGAAAAAGAAGAGGCTTTACAGTTCATGGCGCTCATGAGCCACACTTTGTAACAAAATTAAATCCCAAAAACAATACAATTGTAGTTGGTAAAAAAGAAGCATTAGAGATAAATGAAGTCAAAATTGAAAATTTGAATATGTATATTAAAGACTTGGAATTTGAATGTACGGTAAAATTAAGATATAGATCAAAATCAATACCTTGTAGTGTAAAAATTGCTGATAATATAGGTGTTATCACCTTAAAAGAAGCAGCCTTTGGAGTTGCAGCAGGACAACTTGCAGTATTTTATCAAAATGAAAAAGTTATTGGTAGCGGATGGATAAAATCAACTAAATAAATTTTTCTAAATTGTGTATAAGTAATAAGAGGGTATAATCCGAAAAATATCTATCTCACATGGAAAATCAAAAAAGGAAAATTTATGGCAAAATTTAAGCTTTTTAGTGGTACTGCAAACCCTGAATTTGCTAAAAAAGTTAGTCAGTATTTAAATATGAATGTTGGTGGAGCAAGTATCCAAAAATTTAGTGATGGAGAGATCTCTGTTCAAATTCATGAAAGTGTTAGAGGACAAGATGTATTTATTGTTCAACCAACATGTGCTCCAACAAATGACCACTTAATGGAGCTACTTATTATGGTTGATGCACTTAAAAGATCAAGTGCAAAATCTATCTCTGCTGTAATGCCATATTTTGGATATGCAAGACAAGATAGAAAAGCGGCTCCAAGAGTTCCAATTTCAGCAAAACTAGTTGCTGATATGTTAGAAACTGCTGGAGTTGATAGAGTTATTACTATAGATTTGCACGCAGCACAAATTCAAGGTTTCTTTAATATCCCTGTTGATAACCTTTATGGTTCTGTTCTTTTTGTAGACTACTTAAGAGCTAAAAACCTTCCAAATCCAATTATTGCAAGTCCAGATATTGGTGGGGTTGCAAGAGCTAGATCTTATGCTAATAAACTAGGATATGACTTAGTAATTGTTGATAAAAGAAGAGAAAAAGCAAATGTAGCTGAAGTTATGAATATCATAGGTGAAGTAGAAGGTAAAGATGTTATTTTAGTTGATGATATGGTTGATACTGCTGGAACACTAGTAAAAGCAGCTGAAGTACTAAAACAAAGAGGTGCAACATCAGTTATGGCTTGCTGTACACATGGTGTATTATCTGGTCCAGCTTTTGATAGAATCAATAGTGGTACATTAGATGAATTAGTTATCACTGATACTATCCCTGCAAAAGAAAAAAGTGATAAGATTACGGTATTAAGTGGTACTAGAATTATTGGTGAAACAATTAGAAGAATAACTAATAATGAATCTGTAAATTCTATCTTTATTGATTAATATAAAGATTAAATAAAGATTTAATTTATTTTTAGTTAATATCTAAAAATACGCAAAAAAACAAGGAAATACAATGAAAAAAATTATATTATCTACTGCACTATGTGCATCGATGATGTTTGCTGCAAATAGTGAATATAAATATGAAGTTACTCCTATGTTAGGTGGAACTTTTACTGAAGGTAATTTAAATTTAGAAAGAAACTATGCTAATGTTGGTTTAAGTTTTGGTTTTAACCTTGATGACTCAATGTTTGATCAATTTGAAGTTGGTTTTTTAAGAACTATTGATGATGTAAAGTACAAAGATACAGTTTTTAATGTAGGTGCTTCTACCTATGTCACTAGAGTTTTTGGTAACTTTATCAAAGAATATGGATTAAATGATGCAACGTCGCTATATGCCTTAGTGGGTGTTGGTATTGAACACTTTGATAATGAATTTTATGGAAATGAAAGTGGACTTTTTGGTAACTATGGTTTTGGTGTAAAATACAAAATCTCTGAAGATGTTTATTTAAAAACAGATTTAAGACATGTTATTGAAACTGATCATGGAGATAATAACCTACTTTATACTGTAGGTATTGCAATTCCATTTGGTAAAAAAGCAGCTCCTGAAGCTCCAAAAGTTGATGAAACTCCTGCACCTAAAGATTCTGATAATGATGGTGTATTTGATATGAATGACCAATGTCCAAATTCAGCTGTTGGTGCAGTTGTTGATAAATTAGGATGTGAAATTGATAGTGACCAAGATGGGGTAGTTGATTCAAAAGATAAATGTCCAGATACTCCAAAAGGAGATATTGTTGATGAAAATGGATGTTCATTAAAAGTAAACCTTAACATCTTATTTGACTTTGATAGTTCAAGAATTAAAAACTCTTATGATTCAAGAATCAAAAAATTTGCTGACTTTATGAAAGCATTCCCATCAGTAAGTGGTAAAATTGAAGCACATACAGATGCAAAAGGTAGTGATGAGTATAATCAAAAACTATCTGAAAGAAGAGCTGCATCAGTTGTTAAAGCTTTAGAAGCTTATGGTGTTGACTCAACAAGATTAAAATCAATTGGTTATGGTGAAACAAGACCAGTAGCTACAAATGAAACAGAAGAAGGTAGAGCATTAAACAGAAGAGTTGAAGGTTCAATTCAAAGATAATCTCTCCAAATTAAAGTGGTTTTAGGTTAATCCTAAAACTACTTTTTCAAATAAATTATAAATTAACTCACTCATAACTAAATTTTAGATATAATCGCCCAATTTAAATAACTCTATTTTAGGATTAAACTTGCAAAAAAACATTAGAAACTTTAGTATTATTGCTCATATTGACCATGGGAAATCTACACTAGCTGATAGAATAATACAAGAGTGTGGAGCTATTACAGATAGAGAGATGTCATCTCAGGTAATGGATACAATGGATATTGAACAAGAGCGTGGTATTACTATTAAAGCTCAAAGCGTTAGATTAAAATATATAAAAGATGGTGAAGAGTATATCTTAAACCTAATTGACACTCCAGGACACGTTGACTTCTCTTATGAAGTAAGTAGAAGTTTAGCTTCATCAGAAGGTGCACTTTTGATTGTAGATTCAACACAAGGTGTTGAAGCACAAACTATTGCCAATGTATATATTGCCTTGGATAATGATTTAGAACTACTTCCAGTTGTTAATAAAATCGACTTACCTAGTGCTGACCCAATGAGAGTTTTAGAAGAAACAGAAGAAGCTATAGGTTTAGATTGTACAGAACATAATCTTATCTCTGCAAAAACAGGTTTAGGTGTAAAAGATTTAATTGATTCTATTGTAGATAGAGTTCCAGCTCCAGAAGGAGATGAGGAAGCTCCTACAAAAGCATTAATTTATGATTCATGGTTTGATAACTATTTAGGTGCACTAGCACTTGTTAGAGTTTATGATGGAAGTATTAAAAAAGGTCAAATGCTTAAGATGATGAATACAAAAGTTCAACATCCAGTATTAGATTTAATGTATCCACACCCAATAAAAAGAGAAAAAACAACTGAAATCAAAACAGGTGAAATTGGAATAGTTATTTTAGGATTAAAAACACTTGATGGAATTGCAGTTGGGGATACAATGACTGATGCAAAAAACCCAACACAAAAAGCAATTGAAGGATTTGAACCTGCTAAACCTTTTGTATTTGCAGGAATCTATCCAATAGAAACAGATAAATTTGAAGATTTAAGAGAGGCTTTAATTAAACTTCAACTAAATGACTCATCAATCTCTTTTGAACCAGAATCTTCAGCAGCACTAGGAAGTGGATTTAGAACAGGTTTTTTAGGAATGCTTCATATGGAAGTTATAAAAGAGAGACTTGAAAGGGAATTTAATCTTGATTTAATTGCAACAGCACCTACTGTTATATATGAAGTGCTTAAAAATGATGGAGAAAGAATAACAATTCAAAATCCAAGTGAATTACCAGAGCCTAACTATATTGATACAATCTTTGAACCATATGTAAAAGCAACTATTTTAGTACCTGATGAATTTTTAGGAAATGTTATTAAACTGCTTAATGATAAAAGAGCTATACAAAATAAAATGGATTATTTAGGTAAAAGGGTTTTATTGGATTATGATATTCCAATGAATGAGATTGTAATGGACTTCTATGATAAACTAAAATCTACAACAAAAGGTTATGCATCTTTTGATTATGAACCAATAGGTTTTAGACCAGGTGTTTTACAAAAACTTGATATAAAAGTTGCAGGTGAAGTTGTAGATGCCTTATCAATAATAGTTCCTGAGAATAAAGCCCTAAGTAAAGGTAGAGAGTTTATAAAAGCCTTAAAAGAGCTAATTCCAAGACAACTATTTGAAGTAGCAATACAAGCAAGTATTGGAAGTAATATTATTGCAAGAGAAACTGTAAAATCTACAGGTAAAAATGTAACTGCAAAATGTTATGGTGGGGATATTACAAGAAAAAGAAAACTACTAGAGAAACAAAAAGCAGGTAAGAAAAGAATGAAAGCGATTGGTAAAGTAAACGTACCACAAGAAGCTTTTATGGCAGTGTTGAAGATTTAATCTTCAGCACATCTTCTACCTTAAAAGAGAAAATTTATATACTTACTTAGTTTAGTAAGCTTTTACATAAATTTTCTCTTCCACCTTGAATCTTCATAAAACATTAGATTTATTAATTATTTATTGATTTAATGTTTTTAAAATTACTACAAGTTTATGGATTGTAGTTGATGGATTATCTTTTTCTGGAGAGTGTTGATTTCCATAACTTTCCAATAATCTTTCTGCATTCTTAATTGCATCTTCTTGAAACTCTAAAAGTTCCTCAAAAATATATTTTACATAGTTATCTTGTTTAATATTTTTTTTATTTAATTTAGAAAATTTATATGGATTTTTTTCTTTCAGCTTTTTAATTAATTTTGTATTAATATCATCTCTTAAAATACCAGTTGTAATATAATTAAAATGTAGGAGATACCATAATTCAAAAGAATCATTTGAATATGCAACTTCAATATTTAAATTTTGTTTAGTACTTTTAGCATTATTAATTGCAACATTAAAATCTTCTGTGGTATGTCCACCGCCATTGACTCTTTCAACATCTCTATCTATTACTATCCATTTATGTTGAAAATCTTTATATGTTTTACCATTCCTATCTTCATATTTTTTTAATCTTTCTAAAACCTTAGAAGGGTTAGTTCCACTTAAAATTTCAGAAGGAACTATCACAAATGAATCTTGCGTAATCTTTTTTTCTTTAATAAGGTTTTTAACAATATTTCTAAAATAAGCTGGGGCAGATACAGAATCTTCACATGAAATGATTATATCTGGAACTTTAGATTTATCTTTCTTTTTAGATTTAAAATCTTGTGCTTTTAGAGCTTGTTTTCTTCTATTATGAAGTTTATCAGAACTATCTTGCCCTCGCCTTGCCATAACTAAAACTCAAACTTTCCAAGATATGGAATAGCTCCATATTTACCTTGAATATAATTTTTTTCAAAGTTCTCTTTTGCTCTTACATCTTTAAACTGAGCCAATGAATAAATATTTGTTGCACCATATTTATCTTTTTCTGTTAACCAAATTTGATCTCTTCTAAATAATGATGGCGTTAATAAGTTGGTATCATGTGTAGCAAAAATCAATTGTGCATTTTTTGTATTAAGTTCCTCATTATGAAACATTTCAATCAATGACTTTGTAAGCATAGGATGTAAACTTGCATCTAGTTCATCTATGATTAAAATTTTTCCTTCTTTTAAAGTATTTAAAATAGGTGCTGTCATTTTAAAAAACTTTCTTGTACCGATTGATTCTTCTTTTTCCAAATTAAATACTACATTTCCAATTTCATTATTATTTTTATCAAATTTTTTATGATATGTATCTAAAGAAATTTCTTTTAAACCACCCTCTTTTAATATTTTCTCTTTCAGTTCCTTAGGGAAAGGTAATTCTTCAACAATATTTGACGGTACTTCTTTCTTTTCTAATAAAATATCTTCAATACCAATATCAGCTGTTTTAATAAGGTTTATCATTTCACATTTAAACTCATGATTTTCCATTTGTTCCATTGTATACTCTATGTATCCATCATGATCAATACCATCAATAAAATTTACATGATTAAACCAATTCAAAATAGATTTTGAAATTTCACCATCATTTTGATCACATTTCCAAATAAAAAGTTGATTTTTAGAAATTCTAATATTTGAATTATTTTTATCAAAAAAGTTATAACCTTCTTTGAATCTATTTGAATTTACATAATCTTCTTCTTCAATATCTCTATAAAAAAGTTTTGCTTCTTTGCCTTTTTCATCTGCATAAAGCCACTCTGAATAAACTGTTGTTTTATCTAGTTCAAATCCATATCTATATTTTATATCATCGATAAAAAATACAACTTCAAACGTACTTGAACTATCTTCTGTCTCTGTATTTAATCTAAATGGAATATGTGCTAATAAATCAGTTGATTGAATTACCTTGTCTTTATTTAAAACAATTCTACCCATAAATGCAAGTGATTTTAAAAAATTACTTTTTCCACTTGCATTTGCACCATAAACAATGGCACTTTTTAATAATTCATATTGTCTAATCTTAAAAGAATTCCCTTTATCTTGTGATTCTTTTAATAGACTAAATTCAATAGTATCTTTAATTGATTTATGATTATTTACACTAAATTGTAATAACACAATATTTTCCTTAATAATCTTTATATTTTAAAATATTAACATAATAAACTTAATTTTTGCAATATTTTTACAAATAGTTGATTTATTAATATCTATAATTAAATATTAATGTAATTTAAAATATAAGTTTTACGTAGAAACTTTTGAAAGAACACTTGGTCTATTTAGCATAAAAAATCTAAATGCAAAAATAAAAGTTAATATCTCAGCACACGATAAGGCTATAAATATTCCTATATCTCCAAAAATAAGAGGCAATATAAAAATAAATATTATTGGGAAGATTAAACTTCTCATGATAGCTATTAGTCCTGAATAAAGTGGCTTTTGTATTGATGTTAAATATGCACTTGCTAACAAATTTAAGCCTGAAAAAATAAATGCAGGCCATACATAAGAGATAAAATCTATAGTTATATGCTTTGTTTTTATATCATTGTCATTGATAAATATATTTATCAATGACTCCGGTGTAATTATTGCAAACAAGGTTAAAATTATCTCTACACATAAAATACTTACTACTCCTAATTTTAAAAAACTTTTCATTCTATTAAAATATTGTGCACCAAAATTTTTACTAATAATAGCTTGTAAAGAATCTGAAACAGCAAAACTTGTCATGATACTAATGGTTATAAAATATCCTATAATAGTAAAAGAAGCAATACCTAAAGGACCAAAAGTTTTTAATAAAATATAATTAAAAACTAAGATAGTTATACCTACAGAAGATTCATTGATAAACTCTGAAGAACCGTTTTTTAAGGCATTAAATATACTTAAAAAACTTCCTCTTGGTTTTACTAGTCTTAGTGTTGACTTTTTTAGAAAAAAATGTGGAAGTAATACCAGTAAGATAAAAACTTGTGAAATACCAGTTGCATATGCAGCACCACTTATACCCCAATCAAATTTTACTATGAAAATATAATCTAAAACTATGTTAATAAGTGAGCTTATAAGTAAGGCTAGAAAAGATAAGTTTGGATTTTCATCTACTTTTACAAAATAATCAACTGTAATTCCTATCATCAAAAATGGTAAAAAATTTAAAATAACAGGAAGATAATTTAGGGTTTCAACTCTTAGTTGATCTTTTACATTTATCAAGTCTAAAACATTGTTTATATTTAGATAAAGCAACAAATTCAAAGAGATTGAAAGTACAACAATAACATATATAGCTTTTGAAAAAACATTAGAGGCTTCTTCTTTATTACCCTCTCCCATTAATTTACCAGTAATAACTGAGCTTCCAACTGCAAACATCAAAGCAAAGCCAAATAAAATATTAAATAAAGGGAAAGAAACAGTAATAGCCGCTAAACTTACTGAGCCAATATAATTACCTACAAAATATCCATCAATAATACTTGCAGATGATATTGCTAAAAAACCCAACATAGAAGGGATTACATATTTGAAAAATAAAATAAAAGGTTTAGAATCAAGCATTTTTCATCTTTAAAAAATTTTATTGGATATTATCATAAATATAATAAATTGTATCACCTAATATTAAAAAAGATGATATAATATTTTTTATTATGAAATGTTTATTATGTGAAAATCTATCTTTATCAATCATTTGCAATAAATGTCAAGCTACTTTACTACAGCCCACTTTTTATAAAAGAGAATTAACTAATGGTTTTTTCAACTACTCTTTTTATTCCTTTAAAGAGATTGAAGAATTACTCAATTCAAAATACTATTTTCATGGGGATAGAATATACTCTATCCTAGCAAAATTATCTTTTAATAAATTTGCACAAAATTTTTCTTTCAATGAAACTGTATATGCAATAGGAATAGATGAACATACTAGGCATGACTATTCACAAACTGCAATATTATCTAAAAATCTAAACTCATCATTTATAAAACCTTTATTTGGACAACTCAAAGCAAAGAATATTGTTAAATATGCAGGGAAAGATTTAGAATTTAGGAAAAAAAATAAAAGAAAATTTGAAACTAATTTGACAAATAAAAATATTATCCTTGTTGATGATTTGATTACAACGGGAACTACAATACTTGAAGCTAAAAAAATTTTAGAAAAAAAAGGTAACAATATACTTTTTTCTTTAACCCTTGCAGATGCAAAATTTTGAACTTATACTTAACTTACACTCATAATATATAATTCTTCTACAAATTTAAAAAGGAGGAATAAAACATGGAATTACTTGGAAAAGGAATTTTAATTTTAGCACTTTTTTTTGTTACTGGACTTTTTGCAGCAAACCTTAACAGTATTGATAAGCTTGTTGAAAAAATCAATAACACAAAAGATGTAAAAGTAAAAACTCAACTTCTAAATGAACTAGATGATGAGATTGCTACTTTAGATAAAGATGCTGTAAAAAAAGCTCAAGACCTTATTGACAAGAAATTAAAAAAACCAATATTCTCAGAAGATAAATAGTTCTCTTAAATGTGAACATAACAACCCACAATCCATATTTAAAGGACAAGCTCTACGCTTGTCCCCTCTTCTATTTTACTTTTAATGGTAATTTTTATATCCAAAGCACTACAAAGTTTTTTTACAATACTCAAGCCAATACCTAAACCTCTATCAGTCTCTTTATAATATCTATCAAATACTCTACTAACATTTTTAATTCCAATACCAGTATCTTTAATAATTATCTTATTTTTTGAAGCAATAATATGTACTATTCCATTTTTTTTATTATATTTACAAGCATTTGTGAGTAAATTATCAAGAATTCTTTCAAGTGCATTTTCATTTGTTTTTATAAAAAAATCTTCAATATCTTTTTTAAATATTATTGTTGGATAAAGTTTATGTAAAACATCTATTTTACTATTTATTACTTGACTAACAGAGATATTTTCATTTTTCTCAATACCTTTTTGAGTAATAAACTCTAAATTTTTATATAAAGAACTAATTGTTTTTGCGCTAAGTTCAATTCTTTCTATCTCTTCAAAATCACCATGCCTTTTTAGAAGTTTTGAATTTAATAAAATTGAGGTTGAGGGGGTATTTAAATCGTGAATAATATCTTTTAAGAAATTTTCTAAAAGATATAAAGCTTCTCTCATTGGTCTTAAAGAATAAAAAGCAAAACCAAAAGATAAAAATAAAAGAATAAACATAACAACAACTGAAAATTTAAATATTTTTACAATAAAATCCTTATAAATCTTTTCATATTTTTCTTGCGGGAAAACAACTTTTAATAAATACAATCCTGAATCAGCAGCTTTAAAATAGGAACAAAGTCCCTCTTTACATTTATATAGTTTAAACAATTCTTTGTTATTGTCGTATTCAACTACATCCAATATAAACTTATCACTTTTGAAATCAAAAGTATAATCTCTCATTTGGTAAAGTATATTTTGTTCTATATCTTTTATCTTATCTTGATGATACATATATAAAACAATACTTGAAAATATTGCTAAAGGGATAAAAAATAAAAAAACAGAAGTTAAAAAAGACTTTTTTTCATATTTTTTCAAGTTTGTATCCTACACCTTTAGTGTTAGAAATATCAACATTTAAAACTCTTTTCAATTTACTAATTAATACTCTAAGAGCTGCATCACTAGGTTTATTCATATAATCAAAAAATATAGATTTATCAATTGTTTTACCTATATTTTTTATAAGCAGAGAAAAAACATCTTTTTCTACACTTCCTAAAGATATCTCTTCTTCATCTAAAAATATCCTATTATCTAATAAATCAAAAGTGATATTTTTATATTTGATTACAGGGTTATTTCTTTTCATAATAGCTTTTATTCTAGCTAATAATTCATCAGAATCAAAAGGTTTTTTTATATAATCATCACAACCACAATCAAAACCATTTAAGATAGAAGCTGTATCTCTAAGAGCTGTAATAAAAAAAGTTGGTGTTGTATCTTGTGCTTCTCTTAAAAGCTTTAAAGTATTTGTCCCATTTAACAAAGGTACATTTATATCAAAAAGATAAAGGTCGTACTTATTTTCATAGGTTTTAGTTAAAACCTCTTCACCATCTTCAACTAAAGTTACATTATAGTTTTCTTGCTCTAACAAAGAAACCATAGTTTGAGCTAAAATAGTATCATCTTCTAAAAGTAAAATATTCTTTTTATTATCCATAAATATCCAACTATTTATTTAAAAAAGTTTCATCATAAACTTTTGAGGGCAATTTTTGTTTTGCTTTTATAATTGCATTAGCTTCTTGTATCTCTTTTTTATTTTTATCAGCAAGTGTTTTTTTAAGCTTTTTAATCAATACTTGTTTTTCTTCTTTATCTTTTGTTGTATTGATTTTTTCAAGTAATTTATCTACAACTAACTCTTGAGCATTTAAAATAGGGATAAAAAATAGTATTAATATAAAAATTGATTTTTTCATTTTATTTTTTTCTTTTCAAGTATTTGTATTTTATTCTTTACTTCTTCAAGAGGAAAAGTTTTAAAATCTTGAGTATTACATCCATTTTTTTTAGCTAAGATATATTGAGCTTTATAAGATTCTCTTGCAGCATTTATATTCTTTGCAAAAACTGTTTGAGTATTATTTTCTATTAAATAAACTTGTGCTTTTGCGCCAACTGTATCTTTAATATTTAAATATGCTTTGTCAAACTCATCTTTTATATATTTTGCAGCAAATTGCATTATAGATTGATGTTTTTTACAATATGTATATTTTTTTATCTTTTTTTCTTGTTTAGGTTTTGAAATGCCTACATTTTTTTCTAAATTTTTTTGGCTACATCCAGTAAATAACAAAAAACTTATAAAAAAACATACTCTCCAAATCTTATACATTATTGGCTTTCCTTTATTTTATAACATAAAAAGTTTACTTTTTATTATTAATTTTATCTGTTTAAAAGTTAGGAATTATATTTAAAACAATATTAAATATCAACAATGAGATTTTATTAAATTACCTATATAATCAAACTCTTTAACCCTAGCTGATGTAATTTTTTTGTATAATGTTTTCTTTTAAAATAAAGGATATTATTTGATTGGAATTATCGATTATAATATGGGAAATCTAGCAAGTGTTTATAATGCCTGTCATCTATTAGATGCAAAAGCCTCTTTTGTAAAAGATCCTAACGAATTGAAAAATTTTGACAAAATTATATTACCTGGAGTTGGTGCTTTTGGTGATGCAATGGAAAATTTAAATTCAACAGGTATGAAAGAAGCAATTTGGGAATACTCTAAAAGTGGTAAAAATATGATTGGTATTTGTTTAGGAATGCAACTTTTATTTGAAAGTTCTGAAGAGTTTGGTGCACATAAAGGTTTAGGACTTATTGACGGAAAAGTTATTAAGTTTGATAAAACAAAAATGCATGAAGATACTAAGATTCCACATATGGGATGGAATACAATAAAAACAAAAGATGATCATACTTTATTTGAAGGATTAGAAAACCCTTACCTTTATTTTGTACACTCATATCATGCTGTAACTGAGGATAAAAATGTTATTGGAAAAACTGAATATGGGTATGAATTTGTAAGTGCCGTTCATAAAGAAAATATTTATGGATTTCAACCTCATCCTGAGAAATCTCACGATAATGGTTTAAAAATCTTAAAAAACTTTATGAATCTTAAATAAACCTATTGGGATTTATCAGAAAGCACAACCTGATTTTTCCCATTCTCTTTTGCTTTATATAACGCTTCATCTGAAAGTTTATACATCTCTTTAAAAGATTCTAAATTTTGAGCTGATTGTACAATTAAACCAGCAGAGATAGTAATAAAATCACATGTTTCACTGTTTTTATGTTTTATTTTTAAATTTTCCACTGCTTTTACAATATCTTTTACAAAATCTAATGATTTTTCTATTGATAAATCACTAAATATTATTCCAAACTCTTCACCACCCATTCTAAATATATAATCAGTTGCTCTTTGGGCATGTTCTTTGAGTACTCTCGCAACTTCTATTAATACAATATCACCTTCTGGATGACCATAAGTATCATTATACTTTTTAAAATAATCTACATCAATAGTAACTAAACTTAGAATAGAATCTTCTCTTTTAATCCTTCTAATCTCTTTTTCAATCACTTCATTAAGATATCTTCTATTGTAAAGTCCTGTCATATCATCATGAATTGCAATCTCTTCAAGTTTCTTTTTATTTGTTGTATCTTGCCTTATTGCTATAAAATTTTCTATTTCACCATCTTGAAATAATGGAGTAATTGTTAGATTTGCCCAACAAATCTCATTTGATTTTTTTCTATTTCTAATTTCAGTTCGAAACACTTCACCTTTTTTAATTGTTTCCCACATATTTTTATAAAAATCACTTGGATTGTCTTCATGTTTTAATATCTTATGAGTATTACCTAATAATTCCTCTTTTGTATATCCAACAAATTCACAAAAAGAACTACTAACATCAATTATAATACCATCTTTGTCAGTAATTGATATTAATACATTTTCATCAATAATTTCTAATAATCTATCGTTTTCAAATAGTTTTTTCTTTAATCTAGATGCTCCAACTAAATCTTGTATATTAGTAATTATTTCAGATAAATCAATTGGTTTAATTATAAATTTATCAATTTTTAGTTCAATTGCATCAAGGAAGAAGTCAATGTCTGAATATGCAGTAGTTATAATAACAGGAATATTTCTATTATTAATCTCTTTTAACATATCTAAACCATTCATTACTGGCATTTGTATGTCTGTAATAATAATATCAGGATTTTTTTCATGGAAAAGTTTTAATCCCTCTTTTCCATTTTTAGCTACAAAAAGATTTTTTACATATCTATTAAGAAAATAGTACATCTCTTCACGAATTAAATCTTCATCTTCTACATAAAGAACTGTTGCACTCTCTAATATTTTTTTATTTAATTTCTTCATAATAATACTTAATAGTTTTATAAATTATACTATAAAATCAATTAATAACATTTTAGAAATCATCTTTATATCTATCTCTTATTTCTAAGAAATCATCTAAATTTTCCATAAATAAATCTATTAACTGAGGATCAAAATGTTTCCCTTTTTGTTCTTCTAGCAATTTTAATATTCTATCCAACTCCCAAGCTTTTTTGTAACATCTGTCACTCCCTAAAGCGTCAAAAACATCAGCTATAGCTGTTATTCTTCCAAATATATGTATTTCATCACCTTTTAATCCTCGGGGATAACCTTTTCCATTCCATTTCTCATGGTGAGTATATGAGATAATAGCTGCTGCTTTTAAGATTGGTCTAGTTGAAGATTTTAATATGTTATAACCAATTTCTGAGTGAGTTTGCATAAAAACCCACTCATCGGGAGTTAATTTACCTGGTTTATTAAGTATTGAATCAGGTATTCCAACTTTTCCTATATCATGCATAGGTGAAGCTGCAAATAATATATCAATATCTTCTTGTTCTAAACCAAGTTTTGTAGCTAGTATCTTAGAATACTCAGCTACTCTTTTTACATGATTTCCTGTTTCTTTACTTCTTGTTTCACCTATTTCACCTAATTTGTATATAACTTCTCTTTGAGTCTCTTCTAACTCACTATGTAATTTTATAATTTGTGTAATATCATGACGAATACTCATATATTCTACAATTTTATCATCTTTATCTTTTATAGGAAAAACTGTATATTTACAATGATAAATAGAGCCATCTTTTGCAGTATTTGATATATTACCATCATACACTTTTCCTTCATCTAATTCATTTTTGAGTTTTTTTACACTCTGTTCATACTCTTCAATATCAATATTTTTGTCTCTTAATATAGAATATGGTTGTCCAATTAATTCATGTTTTGAATAACCACTTATCTTACAAAAAGCATCGTTAACAAATATGATTTTTTTATCAGTTGATACTCTTAGAATAATATTACATTTATCAACTGCATCCTCGTATATTTTTGCAATTCTAATACTCTCTTTTAAATCTAAATTTGTTTTTTCGCTTTGTTTTTTAAAATACTCTTTTGACTCTTCTAAGTCAGTTATATCATTTCTTAAAGCAATAAACTCTTCAATCTCACCATTAATATTTAAAATAGGTTTAATTATTGTATCAACAATATAAGAACTGCCATTTTTCTTTTTATTTTTAATAGTCCCATACCAAGTTTTTTTATTAATAATTGTTTTCCATAAATCCTCAAAAACATATTTTGGTGTCTCTTTATGTCTTATTATACTATGAGGTCTTCCAATTAGTTCCTCTTTTTTGTATCCTGAAATATTTTCAAAAGGTTTATTTACATATGTAATCAATCCATTTATATCAGTTTTTGAAACAATTGAACGTTCATCAACAATATCTTTGTACTGTTCCAATGTATTTTGTATTGATTTATTTATTTTATCTAAATTAATAATCTTTGATATTTCCAAAACTGACTCAAGTAATAAATTATAATCTATAGGCTTAATCACATAATTATCTACATGAAGTTGTATCGCTTTGTACATATAATCTGTATCATTAAAAGCAGTTATTAATATAATTTTTGAATTCTTATCAAACTCTCTTATTAACTTTGCCATCTCTAAGCCATCTAATTTAGGCATTTTAATATCACTTAATACTAAATCAGGTTTATACTCTTTATATAAATCATATCCCTCTTGTCCATCACTTGCTAAATATAATTTTTTTACTTTATTTCTAAAAAAAATTTCTAATTCATCTCTTGCCTCAAGGCTATCTTCAACTAATAAAATATTAATATTCTTTAAATTTTCTAATAATTCTTTTTTATAATCCATTTCAATCCTTATAAAGAGGTAAACTTATAATAAAAATAGTTCCATTTTCAATTGATTCACTTATCAATTTTCCATTCATATTTTGTTCTATAATAATTTTAGACATATATAAACCTATTCCTGTACCTCTACCTTCCTCTTTAGTTGTAAAGTAAGGGTCAAAAATTTTATCTCTAATATCTTTTGGTATTCCACCTGCATTATCACGAATAGTTACATGTGCAAAATCTGTACTTTTATTAACTTTTAAATGTAATTTTCCATTTACAATATTATTTTCAATATAAGCATCTTTTGCATTATTCATGATATTTAACATTGTTTGTAAGAATTCATTTGGAAAACCAAAAACTTTTATATCTTTTTCAATATCTTTTTTTATATCTATATTATGATTTTCAAATGTTGAATCCACTAACTCCAATGTTTCATTAATTATTTTATCAAGATTAAATGCAATTTTTTCTTTATTAGGTTTAAAAAAGTTTCTAAAATCATCAATTGTTTTAGACATATTTTTTGTTAATCTATTTACTTTTTCAATTGAGGTATCCATAAATTGATCATCTAATTCATCAAAATCGTAAGCAAATTTTATATTTTGAACAACAAGTCCTAATGCGTTTAAAGGTTGTCTCCATTGATGGGCAATATTACCTATCATCTCACCCATTGAAGCGAGTTTTGATTGTTGAATTAAAAGTTGTTCTTGCTCTTGTCTTTTTGTTATTTCAGAATTAACTCTTAATTCTAAGGTGTCATTTAATTCTTTCAATTCTTTTGTTCTTTCCTCTACCTCTTTTTCTAAATCAAGTTGATAATTTTTTAATTTATTTTGTGATTTTTCAAGATTTTCAACCATATTATTAAAAGAGTTTGCCAAAGTACCAATCTCATCTTTTCTCTCAATATCAACTCTTTGACTTAAATCACCTTTTGATATTAGATTTGAAATATTATTAAGTTTGATTATTGGTTTAGAAATAATTCTTGCTAAAATATAAGATATAAAAAAGCTACTTATTAACATAATTAAAATAAGAATCGAAAACTGCTTGTTCATTTCCTTTAGTTGTTCATTATATTCATCAACAGAAAGCTCAAAATATAAAAACCCCCATTGGATTCCTGAAAATAGTATAGGATATTTATGTCTATAAACTATCTCTTCTGTGAATATAGATTTTTTTATACTATTATTAAGCCTTTTTTCTTTTAATTTATTTTCAAGTTGAGACCAACTATTAGGTTTAACTAAAAGTTGATAATCATCTTTTTTCGATAATACTAAATTTTTTATATCTTTATTTAAAGTCACATAATTTAATAAAGACTCTAGTATTTTGACCTCATCATCAATAATCATATTATCACTATTTATAAAAGTAATTGTATCACCTAAGCTATTTGCTTTTATCTCAATATTTTTTAAAAGTGAATTTTTTTGCGACTCCCTTAATTCATACATATATATAAATAAAACACTTAAAAATATTACAAATGTAATAATAAAAATTTTACTAAAAAGATTAAGTTTCAATTATACTTTTCCTCTAACTTAAAATACTCGTCATAATATTTAATTAAATCATCTAAATCATTTTTTTCTAATTTGTACATAGAAATATTTTCTAATATATCTATTACGTTTTTATAGCCTTCATCCTCTTTCATCCCAAGCCCAATTTTAAATACTGAGTCAACAATTATTTGTTTAGTATTTTTTGAAAATAGTCCAATAGAGTTTAGTTGACCTATATCAGTTTTTTCTATTATTTTTACCTTTTTTACTATTGAAGGATTTAAAGCAAGCATATCATCCCAAACTCTTTTGTTGATAATGGCATAATCACTTTTGTCAAAATAAACATTCAACACTACGCTACTCTCTTTTTCCTCATATTTTAATTTTTTTAAAATTTTTTCAGCTTTGACTTTGTTTATCTCATAAATGTTTTTATCTAACCAAACTTTTCCAATACTGTCATTAACTTGAATACTTAAAGTTTTGTTTTTTAAGGTTTTAAAACTTCTATATTCTGTGTCATTTTTCCCAATAAGATAATAATAGATATATTTCCCACTTCCAAAGTCTAAACTCCAAAAATCTTTTGAATATTTATAAATATCTTCTTTATTTTTAAAAAAATATGGTGCAGTTAAAACTACCATATCAAGTTTGTTTTTTTTTAGGTCTTTAAAAAGCTTTCTCTCATCTTCATAAAAATTGACAGTAGCTTTACCACCATTTTTTTTTATTAATTCTTCTACCCAAGATTTTAGTGCAATTCTAGATTCTTTAAATTTAGTTAAAAGTGTACCTTGATATAAAAAACCACAAGTTGCTTCATATTTATAATTTTCTGCTTGTGATAAAGTAATTATTAAAAGAATTATTAATATAATCTTTTTCATTGGTTTCCATAATTTTAGTTTAATTATTTATTTTAACAAATAAATTTTATAATTTGGATAAATAACTGTTCACTTTTTTACAATTATTTATCATAAAGACTTAAATTTTAGGGAAAATACTAAAAAGAATTACTATAATTTTAACTTAAAATAATTATAAAGAGAGAATGATGGATATATTACCAGCTATAGATTTAAAAGATGGGAAAGCTGTTAGACTTAGTAAAGGTTTGATGGATAGTGCAAAAATCTATTCAGATGAACCTTGGATGGTAGCAAAAAGATTTGAAGAGTTAGGAAGTAACTGGGTACATATAGTTGATTTAAATGGTGCCTTTGCTGGTAAGCCTGCAAACTTAGAACAAATAAAAAAGATTAGAGAAAATTGTAACTTAAAAGTTGAACTTGGTGGTGGTATTAGAGATGAAGAAACTATTAAAATGTATCTTGAACTTGGAGTTGATAGATTAATTCTTGGTTCAATTGCAGTAAAAGATCCACAGTTCGTTAAAGATATGGCAGCAAAATACCCTATCGCAGTTGGTATAGATGCAATGGATGGAATGGTTGCAGTTGAAGGTTGGGCTGAAGTTAGTTCAATGAAAGCTACTGATTTAGCTCGTGAATTTGCAAATGCAGGTGTTGAAGCTATTATATGTACAGATATTTCAAAAGATGGAATGCTTTGTGGTGTAAATGTAGAATTTACTCAATCTATTGCCGATTCAAGTGGTATTGATACAATCGCAAGTGGTGGAGTAAAAGATATAGAAGATATTAAAAATTGTAAAAAAAATGGAAAAATCTCTGGAGTTATAGTTGGTAAAGCGTTTTATGAAGGTACTATTGATTTGGAAGAGGCTTTCAAAATCTTGTAGCTTTATTAAGTTTTAAACTATAATTTCACAAAAGGTAAAATATGAATTCTAACAAGAAAATTACTCTTATTATATTTTCAATGGTTACTTTATTAACCTTGATTATTGTTGCATTAGTTGCTATAGGTTCAAGAGAAAGTGGTTATAACAGTGCTAAAAAAAGGGCTTACTTAACTGCAGATATTGTAAAAAATGCTTTGACATCCCATATGGTCAATGGAAATATGCATCAAAGAGATACCTTTTTAAATAGTTTAGAAAGATTAAGAGAACTAAATGAGCTTTGGGTTGTAAGGTCTCCTAAAGTTAGTGAACAATTTGGAACTCACAGTACAAATGAAGTTCCAAGAGATGCTGTGGATGAAGAGGTTTTAAAAACGGGAAAAGAGAAGGTAGTTATCAACGAAACTGTTGAGCAAGCTAATCTTAGAATTACTATTCCATATACTGCTTCATCACTTGATAAACCAAATTGCTTAGCCTGTCATGATGCAAAAGAGGGAGAAGTATTAGGTGCTATATCTTTAACTTTTGATATACAAGAGGATAGATTGTCTAGTATAGCAATTCTTTTAAATATTATTGCTATTGTTATTGTATTCTTGATTTTCTTCTTAATTTTTATTAGTAGAAAAATCAAACCTTATACTAGTTCATTTGATTCTATTACAAATATATTAAAACAAGTACATGAAGGTAACTATGCTGTAAGGGCACAAGAGGGTATTTTAAAAGAGGATAAAGAAGCCTTTATGTGGTTAAATGAAATTATTGAAAAACTTGAAACAGTATTAACAGGTATTGAAAGAAATCTAACTGCTTTCGTACATAATAGAGCTTCAAATGTAAATAATGATAAATTGCTTACAGCAAAAGAGATTATAGAAGATATATCAGAAATATATAATTATAAAAAGACTATCGAAACTGATTTAACTAAAGATGATATATATTATAGACTTATTCAAGTTTTCAAAGATAAGTTAAAAATAAAAACATTTTATATTTTTGAAGATGATTTACAAAAAGATGAAAGAAAAATTATCTATGCACCAAAAGATAAAAAAGCTTGTTGTGATGTGAGAAAAGATATAAAAGAGTTTTGTAGGGCGCAAAGAACAAATAACGTAATTACATCTGAAACTTTCCCTGAAGTTTGTAGATTAGCAAATTGTGAATCTTGTGAAGCAGAATATACTTGTATCCCATTTAATATTAATGATCAAAAATCAGTTACTATACATATTTTATGTGAAGACAAAGATTGTATTAAACATAATAAATATCAAATAGGTATTATCAAAAAATATCTTGAGGAAACTAAACCTATTTTAGAGAGTAGAATCTTAATGGATGTTTTAAGAGAAAGAAATCTAGTAGATGGATTAACAGGTTTATACAATAGAAAATATCTAGATGAGTTTGTAGATAGAACTATGCCAAATGAACTTGCTCAAGGTACAACTTATGCTGTTATGTTTTTAGATATTGATTATTTTAAAATGGTAAATGATACTTATGGACATGATGCAGGAGATGCAATATTACAAAGACTTGCAAAAACAATGAAAGAGTTTGTAACAAATGATGAATTTATTGTTAGATTTGGGGGAGAAGAGTTCTTAATTATTATGAAAAACCCTACAGTTGAAACGGCAAAAGAGTTGGCTCAAAGAATAAATGTAGAATTTGGGAAAATCATATTTAATTTTAATAATGAATCATTTAGTAAAACTGTAAGTATTGGATACGCATTCTTCCCAACAGATACAGACCAATTCTGGAAATGTATTAAATATGCTGACCTTTGTTTATATCAAGCAAAAGAAACAGGAAGAAATAAAGTAATTAGATTTACAAAAGATGTTCTTAAAAATGGAGATAAAGAGAAATATTAAAAATCTTTATTCTTTTTTAACTACCTTACATTTTATTTTCTGAAATAAAATGTAAGGAATATTAATTTAGCTTTTTTCCAAACACCCATATAAAATATACTATTCATATCTTAAAGCATCAATTGGATTTAATCTTGCTGCTTTTCTTGCAGGAAAATATCCAAATATTACACCAATTATTGTTGAAAAAATAAATGCAACTAAAATAATCTCATGATTTATAATAAATGGTAACTGAATCATAGTTACAGCTGTAAATCCTAAACCTAAACCTAATGCAATTCCAATAATACCACCTAAAGTTGATAATACTACAGCTTCAACTAAAAATTGTAATAACACCTCACCTTCCATTGCACCTATTGCTAATCTAGTCCCAATCTCTCTTGTTCTTTCAGTTACTGAAACCAGCATAATATTCATAATACCAATTCCACCAACTAAAAGAGAAATTGCAGCAATTGAACCTAAAAGATAAGTTAAAGTTTCAGTAGTAGATGTCATAGTTGAAAGTAAATCTTGCATATCTCTAATATGAAAATTGTCATCTTCATTAATACCAATATTTCTTCTTTCCCTCATAAGTATAGTTATATCATCTTTTGCTTTTTCAATATTTTTACTATCATTTATTGAAGTAATTATAGTTGTAATATTTTTATTTCCTTTTACTTTTCTTTGATACATTCCAAGTGGTGTAACTATAATATCATCTTGATCTCTACCAAATGCAGCTGCACCCTTTGATTTTAATGTTCCAATAACTGTACAAGAAAAGCTTTTTAGTCTAACTTTCTCACCAACAGGATTAATAGTCACACCCTCTTCTACATCAAATAGTTGTTTTATTACAGTTGTACCTATAATACAAACTGCTTTTCCTGCAGATAATTCTGAAACTTCAAATAATCTACCGTTTTCTAATTCCCAATTTTTTATTTCAAAAAAATCATTATTTGTTCCAACAATTTTACTTGAATAACTTTTGTTACCATAAATAACATTTATACTAGAATCATCCTCAGGTGCAACACCTACAACATTTTGAATCTCATATTTTATAGAATCTATATCTGCTTCATTAAAAGATCTAGCACTGTTATCAGTTCTAGGTGGCCCTCTTCTTTCTTGACCAACCCTTAAAGTTAACATATTGGTTCCCAGTTTTTTTATACCCTCAGTTACATTTGCTGTTGTACCATCTCCAATCATAACCATACCTATAACAGAGGCAACTCCAATTACAATTCCAAGAATAGTTAAGATTGATCTTAAAATATTTCTTCTAATCTCTTTTACAGCTATTAAAAAAGCATTTATTAACATTACTTATATCCTTTTTTAAGAGCTTTATCTATATGTCCATCTCTAAAATATATTGTTCTACTTGCATATGTAGCCATATCTTCTTCATGTGTTACCATAATAACAGTAATACCTGATTGCTCATTTAGCTTTTTTAATAAATTCATAATCTCGACACTTTTTATACTATCAAGATTTCCTGTAGGTTCATCTGCTAACAAAATCAAAGGATTTGTAACAATAGCTCTTGCGATTGCTACACGTTGTTGCTGACCCCCAGAAAGTTGCGATGGTGCATGGTAAATAACACTTTCTAAACCAACCTTTTTTAAAGCTTCAAAAGCTAATAATTTTCTTTGTTTGGCAGGTATTTTTCTATAAATTAATGGCAATTCTACATTTTCTAGTGCAGAAGTTCTACCAAGAAGATTAAAATTTTGGAATACAAAACCTATATAATTTCTTCTAATTAATGCCATCTGATTTCTATTTAGTTTTTCTACATGAATATTGTTAAATAAATACTCTCCTGAGCTTGGTTTATCTAAACAACCTATCATATTCATTGAAGTTGATTTTCCACTACCACTTGCTCCCATAATAGCAACAAATTCTCCCTCTTTTATAGAAAAATCTACTCCATTTAAAGCATAGGTTTTAGCTTCACTTTTACCATAGGTTTTAACAATATTTTTAAACTCTATTATTGGTTTTTCATTACTCATTAATGCTACTTTGTGAAATAATAACTTCATCTCCAACACTTAAGTTTCTTGATTTAATAGCAGTAAACTTCCCATCTGTGTCAATTGTTTTCACTTTTACACTTTTTGCTTCTCCATCTTTTAAAACATATACAATTTTCATATTTGTTGATTTTTTTATATTTTTTGAACTTTTATTAGATCTAGAACCTTTAGGTCTTCTTCCTGAACCTGACATAATATCTTTCATACTTTTATTACTTCTTATCTCTTTATTACTAGGTTTAAATCTAAATGCAGCATTGGGAACTATAATTTGGTCTCTTAATTGTTTTGTAAAAATTTGTGCAGTTGCTGTCATCCCTGGTCTTAAAAGCAATTTATCATTATTTAGTAAAACAACTGTTTCATAAGTAATTACTCCACTAGATTCAATTGGGTTATATCGAACTTGCCTAATTTTCCCTTTAAATTTTTCATCTGGATATGCATCAACAGTAAATTCAACATCAAGATTTTCTTTAATATTAGCTACATCAGCTTCATCAATATTTACTATAAGTTCCATTTTTCTTAAATCTTTTGCAACTGTAAAAAGAGTAGGAGTTGTATTTGTAGCAGCAACAGTTTGACCAACTTCAACTACTCTATCTAAAACAATGCCATTTATAGATGATTTAACTACTGCCTTTTCAAGATTTTCTTCATCAGTTTTTAAATCATATTGAGCTTGTAATACTTTTGCTTTCATTGCATCTAAACTAGCTTTAGCACTTTCATAAGAGAACATTGCATCATCTACATCATTTTGAGAAGGGTATTTTCCTCCTGATTCTCTATGCATTTTTAGTATTCTGTCATAATTTACTTTTTTATTTTTTAAACTAACTTCGCTCTCAATAAGATTTGCTTTTGCTATTGTTAAAGAAGCTTTTGAACTATCAACTTTAGCCTGAAGTTTTGCAGTATCAATTTTTGCCAAAACTTGTCCGACTTCTACTCTATCATTAAAATCAACATAAATCTCTTTTAAAGTTCCTGATACTTCAATACCAATATCTACACTATTTGTAGGTTCCAAATTACCCGTTGCTGTTACACTAACTACAACATCACCTTTTTCTACTTTTTTTGTGTTATATCCAACTTGACTAGACTCTATATTCTTATCCATAAGATAATAATAAATACCTGATCCTGCAATTAATAAAATTAAAACTATCCAAATATATTTCTTATTTCCACTATTATTTGAATAAGAGTTAAGTTCATCTTCTAAACTATTTTTCATTAGCTATCAACCTTTGTCATAAAATATAATTTTGAGTATTGTAATTGCATGTCTATATCATTTATCTCTAAATCATATTCATTTATTTTTTTTGTATTTTTAAGTATTTCTAAATCATAATCAGAACTCATTCCAGCCGAATTTGAGACACTATTAATTAAAATTAAATCTTCATATAATTCTAAATTTTCATTTATTATGAGAAAGTATTTTTCATATGTATCGATTTGTGTTAAGATTTGATCATATTTATTTATTAACTCTTTTTTTATATCAGATAAATTAACTTTTTGTTTTAATATTTCTAATCTTGATTTTTCTAATTCATATTTTTTTGTAGCATCAAAAAGTGGTAATGAAAAGTTCAAACCTAATGAACCTGATTTATTTCTGCTATTTGTATCTTCATTTAGTTCATCAGATTCAGAATAAGATAAAGAACTTGAAAAATTAACTTGAAGTCCATATGAACTTTTTAACTCTTTATAACTTGAATCTAATGTATTAATTTTTGCATTTTCATATTTTAAATCTATACTGTTATTTATAAAATCTTCTTTATTAATTGGCTTAAAATCAAGTATCTCTATCTCTTCATATTTTAAATCTGTATATTTAGACAATTCATATAATACATCTTTTAATGAGTTTTTTAAAGCAATATTATTTTTATATTGTGTATTTTTTGCCATAATTGCATCGTTTAGTTCAGTAATATCTACATCTCCAGCTTCATATTGAATTTTCTTAAGTGCTAATTCAATCTCTTTATTTTTATATGTAAATTCATTTTGTTTTATTTGTAGTTTTAATTTTTTTATTGAGAGTAAAGTTTCATAAATTGTTTTTAATATAACTAGATTTTCATTCTCCCATGCAATCAACTGTTCATTTAAAGTGTCTTTTGCATTTTTTATTGAAAATTCAATTCCACCTGATTCATATAAATTTTGTGAAAATCCAATAGAGACACTTTTTGTAAACTTATCACTTCCAGTTGAGGAAGAGTGACTTCTATTTAAGCTTGAACTTAAATCAACTCCACCAATCCAAGAATTATTTGATGATTTATATTGTTCTTGAATTATTCTTTTTTCAACTTCTCTTAACTCTTTTTTATCTTTATTCAATATTTGTAAATCATTTGAATAAACTATTGAATACAATAAAAGAAAAAACAAAACCTTATACAATTAATACTCCTTTTTTTATATATAAAATTTTACTAAAGCACTTTAAACCTCAACTAAACATAAGTTTAACCCAATATTAATGATACCAATTATTATTACTGCTTTAAGTATTAATCTTTGAGTTTGCAATTAAAAAAATAAGTGATTAGTTTGTTTAGTTTTTATAGAATTCTATTTACAAATTTAACAGAAGCCTTTAAAGACTTCCATTAAATTATTTGATATTTAAAGTTGCACTTGCAGTATCAGAAACTACTAAATCATCCTCTTTTGATTTATTATTAATTTCAAATTTCCATTGACCAAAATTTGTTAAAACAAATGAGGCTACACCTTTTCTAATATTTGAGAACAGTGCATTATCACCTTTACTTAAACTATTTGTTGCGGTAACAAATCCACTATTTAAAGGCTTTCCTTTAAATAATACTTTGAATTTTATTTTATCTCCAACATATAACTTTGAGATATCTGTTATAGGGATAAGCTCCAATTTGTGACCAACAGGTTTAGGTTCACTCCATTTTTTATTTACAAAATATGTTTTAGCATAAATTGTATTTTTCAATGAAGATATAATCTTTTTTGGATTTTTTACTTTTTCTGCACTACCTCTAAAAAATCTGTTTTTCCCATTTTTGTCTATATATTTAGTAAAAATATTTGTTTTTGTAGACATCTCTACACTATAAGTACCTGCTTTTGATTTTTTATTTAAACTAATTTTTTGCATTGCTAAATTACTGTCAACAATATTTATTGTATCGCTATCATAAATATCATCTAAACCTTTTAGAGGTTTTTTTAGTTGAATTTTTTCTCCATCTGGAGTTAACAGATTAAATGATTCTAAACTTAGTCTATCTGATATAGAATCCTCAATAGTTAAGTTATGTCCTGTTCCGAAACCAACTGTAACTAAACTACTTCCATGAGATTTTGCTTCAAATGAGTTTAACCAAAATCCATGTGCCAATAAACTTCCTGCTGTAGCAATAGATACTAAAGCTAATTTTAAAATATTCATTTTTTTCCTTTTTATATTAATGTAAAAACTAAAGTTATTATCAAAAGTAGTAATGATAACTTTATAATAAGTTTTGGATAATAGGTATAAATCATTGCAATAAAAACAATGATTATCCCTACTAAACCAAGCCAATATGTAATACCTAAAGATAAACCAAAAATCTGTATTATTGCATATAAAGAGATTACTAAAATTAGATAACCTAGCCAAATACATACAAATTTTATAATTTTATTTGCATCTTTACCTAATACTTCTTTATAGTGTTTATTTAAAACTAAAGAGAGTAAAAATAATCCTAAATAAGTTAAATACAAACTCATCGAAACCATTATTTAACTCCTTTTCTAGATTTTCTAATTAAAATAAATGCAATTAAAACAAATACAAGTGCTGTAAAAATAAAGAAAACATCAAAATATATTAAGATATTGTCTCTTGAGTAGATTTGTGAAAAACTATCAAATGTTGTAATTGCATTTATAATAGGAAGCATTGCATAAAGAACAATAGCTATAATTGTTTGTTCAAACCAAGCTTTATTAGTGTTTCTAACAAAAGCATAAATATAAGATAATCCCCAAGCAATAAAAAATCCACCTATTTCAAGTTCTTCTTTGTTAGATGTCGTAGTAACTCTATTTACTATAAAATAAATGGCTATAGCTATAAATATACCAATAATTGTTCCAACATTTAATTTATCTACTAATTTAAATCCAAAACTATTTCTAGTTAATTCTTTTTTCTTTCTTTTTTGAACCCATAAAATAAGTCCTGTACCACTTAAGACAATACCTATTAATCCACTTATAAAGAAAAGAAATCTAAGAAAAGGATCTGCAAATAAAGCCTGATGTAAAGAGAATAAAGCAATATTTGTATTTGCAGTAATACTATTACCATTAGGAGGGATTGATGTTTTTAATAACTTTCCACTAATACCATCATAAAGTGCCATCTCTCTACTACCTTTAAAACTAAATAATGTTGTAGGATTTTTTGGACTAACTTCAACTACTATGGTATTTTTGTTAGTATCTTTTTTTATAGAAAATCTTCCTACATTATTTGGCCAAATTTTTTGTGCATCATCCAATATATTTATGAGTTTACTTTTTGATAACTCTTTTAAAAGAAAGCTTTGATTTTCTTTTAATTCAGATGCTTTATTATGAATATTAATACTCTTATTCATACTTGCATTTAAAATTCTATGAGCATTTTTATTGTTATATTTTTTAATATATTTTTGAGTATTAGCATTTAAAATTCTATTTGTATTACTCTTTTTACCTATATATTCTTGATTTTTCTTATTAGGATTTTTACCTAAAGTATTTGCTTTAATAGAGTTTTTTATTTCTTCTGATTTTTGAGAAGATTTACCTATTTGACTTCTATCACTTCTATAAGTTAAGAAATCATTTCCATAGTACATTTTCATACCCCAAGGCATTAATGTATTTCCTAAAAGTAAAAGACCAGAATAAGTAATCATTATAAGAAAAGGTATAGAAGCAACTGCAGGCAAAATGTGTGCATCCATCCACCCTCTTGTAGTATGTTTATTTCTAAATGTAAATATATCTTTAAATATTCTTTTATGTATAATTATTCCCGTAAAAATTGCAACTAACATTGCAATAGAAGCAATACCAACAATCCATCGTCCAATTTCTCTTGGAATAGAATATAATTCAAAATGAAATCTATATAAAAAATTTCCACCTGCTGTATTGGTAGTCTCTTTTATAAGTTCACCAGTTGTTGCATCGTAATATTTAGGTGGGATTCTTCTTTTCTTACCTTTTCTTTGTTGAGCAGCTTTTGCTGAACCATTAGCTTTTTGTTCTTTACCACTTCGAATTACTTCCCTTTTATTTTTCAGTAGAGAGGTTTGTTTATCTAGCTTCTGAGGATTATTATCAAAATCTCTATGCCCTTTAATATTTTTATTAGTTTTTCTATTTTTTAAACTATTAGTATTTTTATTGGATATTGCACCATTTTCTCTAATACTTATTAAATTTGTTCTACTGTTAGGTAAAGAAACATTTACATTTGTAAATTTTTTCGAACTTTCTAATGCTTTATCAATAGCCACTTCAAAAGTTTTTTCAGAAACTTGAGATTTGTGTAACTCAGGCTTCATCCATAAAGTTATCTCCCCCCTATAATAAGCACTTGTACCTGTTACAAATATGGCAAAAAGTAGCCACCCAAGAATTAATCCACTCCAAGTATGAAGCCAAGTCATTTTTGATCTAAATCCTGTTGCCATCATACACCTTTAATTGCCATGAAACATGCATTAAATAAATATAAATTAATACATATAAAAGTAAATTGTAAAAATAGATTTTTAACTGAAACACTACTAAATGAATAAATTATTGCAAGAGTCCAAATAATAAAAGAAAACATTGTCGCAAGTAAAATTGCTTCTGCTTTATTATCAAAAGGCAAGGCAAATGTTAATGTAACAGATGCTAATGAAGCAAAAATATAGCTTCCTAGAATAGCGATTAAAATTCTTATAACATTCATATTATTTCCATTATATTTTTTATTTTTCTAAATTTTGTTTAAAACAATGCCAAGTCAAAATTCGCAAAAGACTTGAGCATTGATTTTAAACTATTAAAATCTAATATCTATGGCAAAACTGTATCTTCTACCATCAAGTACATAAGAGTAGCCTTCATCTGAAGTAACTTCTTTATTGGTAATATTATAAACACCTGCTTTTAAAGTTACATCTGACTTTATCCTATAAACTAAACCTACATCAGCAAACATATAAGATGGTGTTTCTTTACTCATGGTTTTACTTCTATAGTTAACTTGTGCCCAAGATAATAGTTTTGGAGTAATATCCCAATCAACTCCAGCATTAAACATATGTTTTGAAATATCATTTAAAGGTTCACCCGCACTTGAACCTGTTTTCTGTTCAGAATCTGTATAAGTATATGAATGTCTATACTTTAAATCTTGAGTAATTTGATAATCTGTAGTTAATTCAATACCTTTAATTTCTGCTTCATCAATATTTATCATCTCTTTAAAACCATAACTATTTGATACTGTGTAAGTTTCACCATTGTAGTTACAAGTGCTCGTTCCACTAGGACAAACATAATAATCTGATCTTGTAATCATATCTTCAAAATCAGTTTTATAAACAGTTAAACTAGCACTTAAGTCATCAGCATTGTCATAAGATATACTTGCTTCATAAGATACACTTGTTTCAGGTTCTAAATCTGGATTACCAAAATAGTTTCCACCTCTTGAGACACCTAAAAAATCTTGGCTTGATTGTTTTAAGTTTGGAGCTTTATATCCAGTTGTTACACCACCTTTTAATGTAATCTCATCAGTTAAATGATAAACAGTATATAATTTTGGACTAATATTTGAACCAAAATCTTCATTATCATCATATCTAGCACTTAAAAATAATGATAAATCATCCGTTAAAGACCATTCATCCTCAGCAAATAGAGAATATTGATATCTATCTACTGTTGTATAACCTGCAGTATTAATAGAGTTAGTAGCTCCATCTTTATAAGTTTCATCTTTATATGTAGCACCTAAAGACAAAACATGATTATCGAAAAATATTGTTCCTTGTGAATTTACAACAAGGGTATCTGACATTATATAATTACCAGTTGTAGTATTCCTTCTTGAAGGATTTTTTGCATCATCATATGTAATATATGACTTAATTAAAAAATTATCATTTTTATATTCGTGACTTATAGAGTAAGTATCTTTATAAGAAACAATTTCACTTAATTCTGTAGCTGAAGTAACACCTCTAATTGTTTGTGTAAGTGGTAAACTTTTCCCTGGCGTATGTGTTCGTTCCTGCTTATTATACATATATTCTAAATCAATAGTATTATTATCATTTGGTGTAATAATAAATTTTGTAGCTAATTTTTTATTTTTATACTCAGGATCACTACCTGTACTCTCAGTACCTCCACCTGCAAAATCACTCTCATCATTGTAATTAAAACTACCACTTAGATTTGCATATAAAAAATCGTCAATTAAGGGACTTCTTAAAGTAAAACTTGTATTTAGACCATCATTATTTACCTTATTGTTTGAATCAGCCATTAAATATTCAAAAGATACACTTCCAGATACTTCTTCTGATTTTTTCTTTGTAATAATATTTACTACACCTCCCATCGCATCCGAACCATAAAGTGAAGATGCAGGTCCTCTAATAATTTCAATACTTTCAATATTATCAACAGAAGGTAAAAAATTCATTTGAACACCAGCTTGACCACCATTTTGTGTAAACACTTGATCATTTTGCATTGGTTTACCATCAATTAAAAACAAGGTATAGTCATCCCCCATACCCCTCATCATGATACTTTGGTTTGAACCCCCATTTGTAATAAATAGACCAGGAACATTTTTTAATACATCACTAATATCTGAATAAGATTTATTTTTAATCTCTTCAGCTGATATCACTGATATAGTAGCTGGAGCATCTTTTATATTTTGCTCAAATCCTGACGCACTTACAACTGTTACTTCACTTAATCTTGTAGATTCATCATCTGCAAATAAAGTAGTACTTAGTATTACAGCTAAAGATAAACTAATTTTTTTTATTTCCATAAACTCTCCTTTTTTTGATGATTTTATTATATCGATGAAAAATGACAGAAAAATAATTTTAATAACTATTATCAAAATTAATATAATATTAAAAAAAATTTCGTTATAATATTTTTTAAATGGAAAATAAATGTCAAATAATTTAGTAATAAAAAAAGATTTAAGTATTTTAATTGTTGAAGATGAGCCAATTATTGCTCTAGCTGTAGAAGCAAACCTAAAAAAAATTGGTTATGAACTTTGTAGTATAGCTACAACCCCAGATAATGCTATACTTAGTGCTCAAAATAATTATCCAGATATTGTTCTGATGGATATAAATTTAAATAATGCAAATAAAAATGGAATTGATGTCGCAAAAATCATCTGGAGAAATCTTAATATCCCTATAATTTTCTTAACTTCATATAGTAATAATAAAATATTGGATGAAGCATTAGAAGCAGAACCCTATGCTTTTTTAGTTAAACCTTGCAAGGAAATAGATTTAAAAGCTGCAATTAATACAGCCATACATAAACATAAATATTTTTTTAATAATAAAAAAAATCTAAATAAACAACTAAAAGAAGATATCTTTATACATATAGATAAAAATATGAAATTTAATAAACTTTCATCAGAATTTTATTTGAATGAAAAATTATTTCCCTTAACTAAAATAGAAACCAAACTTTTTGAAATACTAACAATTAATCCAGGGAAAATTGTTAGTTTTGAAACTATCTTTACATATATTTGGAGAGAAGATATTTGTGAATTGTCAAAATTACGATCACTAATTTATAGACTAAAATCAAGATTAGGGGAAAACCCTTTTGAAAATATTTATGAGATAGGTTATCGAATAAAATTAATAGAATCAGATGATTAATTATTTAAATTTTAAATACTATTCTTTTACTACAAAAATATTGATATCTTTTTTTATTTTTGTAATTGTTTTTATAATTAGTAAAAACTTCCTTACTCTACCAAAAATTGAACAAAAAAATTATAATCAAGAACTTAATTTTATTACAAAAACTTTACTAAATACAAAAAAACAACTTATCGTAATTTCAAATTATATAAAAATTCAGTCAAAACTGAGAAGGGAACTAAGTAAAAGAGAGATACAAGAACAATTAAAACAATTTGATTTATCAATAGAAAATATTAAAAATCCATATAAAATTGTTAATTTATTCAATAAAAATCAGATATCAAACTATTGTTCTTATAATTTTGTTGGTAATAATTTTAGATATGAGAAAATAATAAAAATTAATCCTTTTGAAAAAAATATTAATAAAGAGTTTGAGAAATGGCAAGAGTATAAAACCAATGGAAGAGTTAAATACCTATTTTATAACCACAAATTTAAAAATAAAGATTTAATTTTATCAATTGGATGTTACTTTAAAAAATTAAATAAAAATCGAAAAAATTTAAAATTGAATCTAAAAGAACAAATAAATACATTAACAAATATGAATTTAAAAACTGCCAAAAAAGCTATATTTAAAATAAAACCTAGCATAAACAATGAACAAATAGCTCTTAAAAAAGAATCATATTATATAAGTAGAATTTCTGAGCAAAAAGATATATCTATTGGTGATTTATCTATAAAACAAATACTAAAAGCAAAAGATAAAGGACCAATTGAACACCAAGTAAAAGGTAAAAGTTATTTAACTTGGATTATTGATTTAAATAATACTTGGGTAGGTAAAGGCTCTTTTTTACTTGAATATACTGTTGAAAAAAATGAAATACTTAATAATTCAAAAGCTAATTTAGCTTTTCTAAATGAAACATTAATAGCAATTTTATTAAGTTTTCTAATTTTTATTGTATCTTTTGGAAAGATATTAAAAGATATTAATAAACTTACAAAAACTGCAACTTTAGTAATGAAAGGTAATAGAAATATAAGATCAAATGTAAAAGGTGATAATGATATTGGAATTTTAGGAGAGTCTTTTGATAATATGTTAAATTTTTTTGAAAATAATATTAAAATACTTGATAAAAGAGTAGAAGATAAGACTAATGTTATTTCAAAATCTTTAGAAGAAAAAGAAGTATTATTGAAAGAAATTCATCATAGAGTTAAAAATAATCTTACATTAACAATAAGCTTGATTCAACTTCAAGAATTAAATATGAAAGATAAAGAAACAAAAAAAGCTTTAAAAGATATTCAAGAAAGAATTTTTACTATGGTATTAATTCATCAAAAAATTTATGAATCAAAAGACTTAAATAGAATAAATCTAAAAAATTATGTAATTGATTTAATAAATGCAATAATTAGCTCTTACTCAATAAATGAGAATTTAGATTTAACTATTGATGTTGATGAGTTAGAACTTGATATACAAGCAGTTATGCCTCTTGGTATTATTTTAAATGAACTAATAACAAATGCTTTTAAATATGCTTTTACTAATCAAAAAGAAAATAAGTTGGAACTTATAATTTCGAATCCAAAAGATAAAAAAATTATCATAATAATTAAAGATAATGGGAAAAGAGAGATAAAAGATTTTCTTGAACTATCTAATAAAACTTTAGGTTTAAAATTAGTTAATACAATTGTTAAGTATCAGTTATTTGGTAAATTTACATATAAATATAATAATGGTTCAATTTTTAAAATAGAGGGAAAAATAAATAACTATCAAGAGATTTAACTATCTATTTTCCCTCATCTACCATTGTATAATGCAACTCTAAACCTTTTGAAGTTGATACAAAACCATTTACATTTATAGTTCCATCATGTACCATTTTATGATGCTCTTTACAAAGTGGTATTAGATTATATTTATGATTTGCATTTACGTGACCTATAAAGCCATCTTTATTTGCTCTTGCTTGCTCTTTTATGTGGTGTACATCATCACAAGCTTTACCGCAAATTACGCAAGAACTAACAAATACATCTTTATTGTATTTAGATGACTTTCTTTTTGTAAGTCTTTCAACAGGAGAATAATCATCTGTTAGTTTTTTTCTAATATCATTTGCAACAGATAAAAACTCTCTATCCATATGAAGTGATTTTGCATACTCTAAACCATACATAGATGACCCACTTCCATATTTTAGTTTTCTATCAAAGATAAGTTTATCTTCCTCATCTTTATACATAACAGACAGATGTAAAGAGATGATATTTTTTAGTTTTGCTATCTCTTCAATTTCTGGAAGTTGATGAAGATGTGTTGCAAAAACAAATAAAGATTCTAATTTTGCAAGTTTTAAAATAGCACTTGCAACTATTGATAAGCCACTCATTGTTTCTGTACTATGGGAAATCTCATCACCTAAAACTAAAGATTGTTTTGTTGCCCTATTAAAAATATTTTTAAGCTCAAGCATCTCAACTGCAAAAGATGAAAGTCCCTTTGCTATATTATCAGCTCCACTTATTCTTGTAAATACTGAATCAAAGATAGAAAACCTCATTGATTTACAAGGTACATAAAATCCTGCTTGAGCCAAAATAACTGCTATACCTATTGATTTCATCAATGAGGATTTACCTGAAGAGTTGATACCATAAAGTAAAATACCATGCATTTTATTATCAAACATATTTATAGGGTTTGAGTTTTTAATTATTACATTGTTTTGATATTCCTCTTTAGCTAAAGAGAGTTCACCTAATATAATATCATTTGGTACATAAATACCTTGTTCTTCATTTGCTTCAATAATTGGATGTCTTAAATCTATTATTTCTAAAAAGTTTTCATCATCTTTTGTTTTTACTATTTTAGGCGCAACATAATTGTATTTTTTTGCTGTTTTAATATTTGATACAGTTAAATCAACCTCAGCAATAAATTGAACTAAGTCCTCTAAAAGAGTTGCAAACTTTTTTTCAAATTCTAATAGCTTTTCTTTAAAAACTAATTTGTTTAATTCAATAATTTTTCTTAGATTATGTACGTATTTATCAGATATAGTATCACTTAAACTAGAAGAGATTTTTACATTTGTTGTTTGAACTTTTATATTAAAATCTTTAAATAATAATAATTCATCATCAACAATTAAATGAGAGTTTAAAAGTTCATCTTTTATTGAATTGTATCTATTTTTTGTTAGGCTTAAAAAGAAACCCTCTTTATCTAACCTTTGAATTGAGACATAGTTTCCATCAGTATTTCCTAAAAACGTTAAGATATGATTTTTAAGAATTTCAAGCTTTTTATAAAGCTCTTCATTCTCTTTGTTTAATTCATCTATTTGATGATTTATTCCATTACAAACCATATTACATTCAACATCTTTTAACATAAACTTACCAGATACACTTAAATCAAAAGTAGATTCAATAGAATCAATGAACATCTGAAGTTGAGCTAAAGAACAAGGTGGAGTTATAAATTTGTAGTTTTCCATAAATGTAACTACTTCTTTAATACTTAACAATGAATCATATAAATAGTTTAACTCAAAAGGATGAAGTCTATTTAGTTTTATTCTTCTTGTAAGTCTTTCTATATCATAAATATTTGCTAGTTCATTTTCAATAGGTGCATGATAATCAAACAACTCTTTAGACAAAGCAAACCTTCTTAACAACTCTTTACTCTCTTTAATAGGATGAGTTAACCTCTCTTTTAAAAGTCTTTTCCCCATTGCAGTAGAAGTATTATTTATGAGTTTAATTAAACTTGGATTATGAGTTGTCTCTATTATATTTAATTGCTCTAATGCATTATTTCCTAAATAGATATATTTACTAACATCAAGTTTAACAGGGAAAGACAGCTTTTGAACAATATTTGAATCATGCCCTATTACAAAATCTATTAATATTGCAAGTGATTCTGAGCTTAGAGGAACTCTTTCCATATCAAGATGTTCAATAGCTGTAAGCAAGGATTCTATATTAAATACATTTTTAAACAATTCATTTTGGTAAGTTATTTTTGGAATAAAATTGCCTATATGAAAAGTTTTTAGTTTTAATTCAAGATAATCTATAACCTCTTTTTGATTTATATTTTTATCTTTGAAAGTTACAACTATCTCATTTGTTTTATGCATATTCATATAATTAAATACTTCATCAAGTGCAAAAAACTTATCTTCACTTGTTCCATGTATCTCATTATAAAAACATTTTCCTGTAGTAACATCTATTGCAGAATATCCAACTAGATAAATACCTTTTATCTCATCAATTACAAGTGAAGTAATATTGTTTTCATCTTGGTCAATTACAAAATCAAAGTTTGTTCCGGGACTTACAACTGTATCTAAGTATCTAGTAACTTTAGGTGGTAAACCCTTTTGTCTTATTATTACTACTGTGTATTTTTGTTCAGATATTATCCTTGCTAAATGTTTTTCTAAAGAGATAGCAGGAACTCCTGCCATAATAGGATTCTCTTTTGAGTTTTCCAAGATTGATTTATTTTTTCTTGTTAATTGAATATTTAATAATTCAGCTATCTCTTTTGCTTTTCCTATTTGTTCATCATCATTATTTACTTCATACACCTCAAAAAATGTACCTATTTCCATTAGAACTACAGTATTTTTTCCATATTTCTCTTCAAACATTTTTTGAAGTTTAAAATAAGTAACTGTAAGTAGTGTTTTTTTATCGTCTAATAACTCTTGAACTTCTTCTCTCAAAACTATCTTCTAACTCCTGTCCAATCTCGAATCATCTTTCTTTGCTCCATTGTTAAATCTGCTTCTTTATGAACCCAAAGATAACTTCTTAATGGCATTGCTGCATATGCAGTTCTAAATATCTCTTTTATTTTTTTCTCTTTTTCTTCTTTTGGATAATTTTCCCATTCTGAAAAATTTAAAGCTTTTCTTCCATCTTTTACATGGGTATTTATAGCCCAAGAAAATGGTGCAATATTTGAATACCAAGGCCATTTTACTTCATTTGAATGACAATCATAACATGCTGTTTTAACTAAATTATATATATTTTCAGGCATTTTCATCTCTAACTCTTTAGGTGTAGCCTCATTTGTTTTATCTATTGTAATAAATTGCATTGCTATAAATATAATAAGTAATATAATAATATTTGTTTTCATAATCTTCCTAATCTACAAAAAGTGAATATGGTCTTTTTAACTCATCAACAAAAGCTTGAATAGAGATATTTCTACTCTTTCTAAAAAACTCTTTTGAATCAAAAAAGACTAATATAGTAGGAATAGAAAATACCGAAAAATTGCTTGCTATCTCTTTATAAATATCAGCTTTTACTTCATAATTTTCCATTTGTGAAAAATTTTCTACAATTGCATTTTCAACTTTTGGTTTTAAAGCTTTACAAACAGAACAATTTTCTCCTGAAAAATATATTAATACAGGCTTACCTGTATTAATAATATTTTCAATCTCCTCTTTACTTTTTATCTGCTTCATTTAAAACAGGCTCCACAATTTTTGATGTTAATTTTTCCTCTTCCTCTTTTATCAGTTTCTCTGTATTATTTTCAGGATTTTTATGATCTTTTCTATTTACAAAAATATCATGTCTACTTAAACTAATCCCTTTCATATGTGTTAGAGGGAAAGCAAAAGCAATACCTTTTCCAGTTGTAGTTAAATGAAGAGTATGAATAATAGATTTTATTACTGGATTAACTAAACTTTGAGGTAATAAGAACAATAATACTACTTGATTTGCTTCAAAAGATGGTCTGTAGTAATTATCCATTTGACCAAGTCCAATACCATCTGCCCTAAGAACAGTAACACCAGGTGCACCTGCTTTATTAGCTGCTTGTATTGCATCAACTTTCTTATCATTTGGAACAATAATAACAACTGCTGAAAAATCCATTGGTAATGAGTGTCTTCTATCACTTCCATCAATATTTACAGTAGCTAAATCCATATTTTCTGCATCGATTAAGGCATCTCTTAAAATATTTGCAGCTTCAATCTCTGTATCTGATTTAACACCAAGTTTTTCAGTAATAATACCATATAACATCACTGTTATCATTGGGAAAAGTGAAGCAAATGCTATAAGTCCAAAACCATCAATAAGAGGACTTCTCCCCTCAATATTTGTAGCAAGTCCAATACCAAGTGCTGCTACTAAAGGTACAGTTACAGTTGAAGTTGTAACTCCTCCACTATCATATGCAATTGGGATAATATATTTTGGCGCAATCCATGTTAATGTGATAACTAAAATATATCCAAAAATGATATAGTAGTGAATATGTCCACCATCAACTATTCTAAATGCTCCAAGAGCAATACCTATTGCAACACCAAAAGCAACAAAAATTCTTAAAGCAAAATCGTTGATTTTACCATCACTTATCTCTTTTGCTTTTTTTGCAATAGCCATAAGTGCTGGTTCTGCCATTGTTGTAGAAAAACCAATTGCAAATGCAAAAGCATAAATTACAAATACAGAATCTCTTTTTGTAAGTTGATAAGCCATAGTTTCACCAAGAGTGAATAATCCCATCTCTAGACCAAGGATAAAAGCATATAAACCAACAATTACTAATACAAATCCAAATATTACTGTTTTTAAATTATCAATTCTTTTTTTAATTACTCCATATTGAAAAAATAAAATAATTAATAAAATAGGTGCAACGTCTTTTATAACAGAGCCTAAACCATGAATTACAGATTCAATAGTTATATTTGTCGAAACTGATACATTAGCTTCAACAACAACTTGTGCTACCTCTTTAGCTTCTACAAGATTATAAACAGCAATACCATAAATTTGTACAAATATCATTGGAGTCAAGGAAGCAAAAGCAATTAAACCAAAACCATCAATTACAGGATTTCTTCCTTTAATTGAAGAGGCTAATCCAATTCCAAGGGCCGCAACTAAGGGTACAGTTACTGTTGAAGTAGTTACTCCCCCTAAATCATATGCTAAACCAATAATCTCTTTTGGAGCAAAAAATGTTACTCCTACAACTAAAATATATCCAGCTATAATATAATAGTGTATTCCATGACCTTTATAGATTCTAAATACACCAAGAAGTATTGCAAAACCAACTGAACCTGCAACAACTAATCTTAAAATAGTAGCATCAATTCTACCACTTGATATGGAAGCTGCTTTATCAGCAATTACCGCAAGGGCTGGTTCGGCAATTGTTGTACCAAAACCAATTAAAAATCCAAAAATCAATACCCATAACATTGAGCCATTTTTTGCAAAATCTCTAGCTAATCCTTCTCCAATAGGAAATATCCCTATCTCTAAACCTTGTAAAAAAATCGCAAGTCCTACACCAACTATACCTAAACCAATAGCAGTAGACACCCATCCATCTGGTACTGCTTGAATAATAGCTAATTGAAAAAATAAAATTACTATTATTATTGGTAATAGATCCCTAAACGACTCTTTTAATAACTTTAAAAAAAAGTTAAATTGCATCATACTTCAACTCCCTGTGTAAACTCTCTAAACTTCTCCAACTCAGCACTTTGCCCAACTACAACCAATATATCTCCTTCATCAATTTTATGATTTATCCCTTTTGTATTAAAAATAAATTGTTCCCCTAATTCTTTATCCATTATACCAATAAGTAAAATATTATATTTTTTATGAATAGTTATATCTTTTAAAAATTTTCCATTTAAAATAGATTTTTTTGTTATATATACTTCTGAGATATTTAAATCTGATTTACTAAATAGAATTTCGTCTAAAACCTTTAACATCAAAGGTTTAGTCATATGTCTATATATTCTTTGTGCGGTAAGCTCATTTGGATTTAATACTTTTGTAGCTCCCGCTATAAGTAGCTTTTTTGCTTCGGCTTTTGTCTTTGAAGTTGAAATAATTTTTAAATTTTTATCTAAATTTCTAGCTGATAAAGTAACAAAAAGGTTATTTTTATTACTATTGCTAACACAAAATAAAGAATCAACATCTTTTCCAATTCCAATCTCAATCAATTCATTATCATTTAAAAGTGTTGAACTTATAACTTCATGTCCATCTTTTTTAGCTTTAATTATTTGTTCATCTATAAAACTTATTATAATAACTTTATAAGCCTTTTCTTTTAGTACTTTTGCTATTTTAGAGCCTAATATAGAATATCCATAGATAACAACACTTTTTTTCATTTTACTCTTTTTAAAAATTTTTTGTTAATAAATCACTTCTTAACTCTTTTAATGATTCCTTAAAACCAATTACAATTAATATATCCTTTTGCTTTAATGTATAATTTACATTTACAGGATTAAAGATAAACTCATATTTATTTGAATTATTTATTATACCAATTAGAGTTAAATTATAGTTTTCGAAGTTTATCAAATTTATATTTTTGTCAATAATATTCATCTCATTCACAATCTCTATCTCATCAACTTCTGCAGAAATATCATCATTTAATAAAATTCCATCTACTGCTTCAAAGGCAACAGGTTGCCCAATATATTCCCCTGCAACATATGCACTTATCTCATTTGAATTTATTGTAAAATCAGCTCCAGCAAGTTTTAATTTATTTTCCACCTCTTGGTCATTTACAAGAGTTATAATCTTAATATTATTATCTAAAGCTCTTGCTCCTAAAACAATAGAAAGATTTGTAGCATCATCTTCACTTAGAGTAATAATTGTAGAAGCACCCTCACCTACACCAATTTTTTTCAAAAAATCCATATTAGTAGGATCATCTAAGATAGCTAATAGATTATCATTTTGTGCAAATGCTATATTATTTTCATCATCATCAACTATTAAAACTTTTTTCTTATGTTTTGTAAGTTCCCTTACTAAATTCTTTGCCATAATATCGTAGCCACAGATTATCACAAACTCATCTAATTTGTTAACTTCATTTTCTACTCTATTCTTCTTTATAGTTTCCATTCTTTGAGCTAAAGCTGTTGTCACAATTGAGGTACTAAAAGCAATAACTAAAAAACCATTTATTACAAGTATTAAAGTAACAAATTTTCCTTCAGGGGTAATAGGAACAATATCTCCATAACCAACTGTTGAGATTGTAATTAAAGACCAATAAACTGCATCAAAGAAATGATTTACTTGATCATTTACCCCCTCAGGCCCTTCATAAACAAACATAATTGTTGAACCAAAAAATATTACAATACCACTTAAGATTGCTAATGTATATAATTCAAACTTTCTTTCAACAAAAATATTTAAAAACTCTTTTAAAGAATTGGTATATCTAATAATTTTAAATAATCTAAATAGTAAAAATATTCTTAAAACTCTAAGAGGTCTATATGCTGGTAAAATAGCTAGTAAATCAATAATTGACATAGGGGAGAAGATAAATTCAAGCTTTTCTTTAAAAGCCTTTTTTAAAGATTTTGAGAGTTTATATTTTTTTGCTAAAAAAAGTGATTCTTCATAGTCTAGAATTACTCTTTTTCTTACATCACTATAAACCCAAAGCCTTCCTATCCATTCGAAAAGAAAGATAACTATTGCAAAATATTCATAAGTATTTAAAACATCAACTTTTGTATGATTTACCTCATAGATTAAGATTCCAATAGTACTTAAAACTAAAAAAATCATACAAAAATCGAAATATTTTTTATATTTATAGTGATTGTTTTCAAGTATATTTCTTGTAAATTCTTTAAAAGAAGTATACTTTGTGGAAGAATCTAATTTATAAAAGCCATTTACTATACTATTTTTCATATATTTTTACCAAGGGAGTAAATCCCTTGTGTTTACACTTGATGCTCAGTCTTTTTTGCTAATCTCTCTTTTTGAGAAAGATAAGAATTAACTGCACCAACATAAGCTTTAGCTGTAGCTAACATTGTATCTATACTTAAACCATGCCCAACAAATTCAGGTGATTTTTCATCAAAAGATACTCTTGTTGTAACTTTTGCTAAGGCATCCTTTCCTTCAGTTACAGATAAAACTTTATAATCTTTTAATTGTCCGTCATAACCTGTTAATCTATCAATAGTTTTAAAGATTGCATCCATTGTACCATCACCAATATTTGCATCTTGCATAATTTCATCTTTAAATTTAATAGTTACAGCAGCCATTGGCATACCATTTGAACAGTCTGAAATTTGTAATCCAACTAACTCATAAGTTTTATCTGAGTTCAATGCTTCATCAGTAATTAACATTCTTACATCATCATCTGTAACATCTTTTTTCTTATCTGCCAAAATTTTAAACTTTTCAAATGCAGCGTTTAACTCTTCTTCTGAAACTTTATCAAATCCTAATTGATTGATTTTATCTCTAAAAGCAGCTCTACCACTATGTTTTCCTAAAATCAATGTAGAATCTTTAAATACACCAACATCTTCAGGCTTCATAATCTCATAAGTCTCTTGATGCTTTAATACACCATCTTGATGAATTCCACTTTCGTGTGCAAATGCATTTTTACCAACAATTGCTTTGTTTTGTTGTGGTTCAACTCCTGTTATTGTCGCAACTAATCTTGAAGTTGGATAGATCTCAGGAGTATTAATATCAGTATATAATCCACCAAAAGCATCACGTCTTGTTTTAATAGCCATTACTGCTTCTTCTAAAGATGAGTTTCCTGCTCTTTCCCCTAAACCATTAATTGTAACTTCAATTTGTCTAGCACCATTCATAACAGCTGCCAAAGTATTAGCTGTTGCCAATCCTAAATCGTTGTGATTATGAACAGATATTCTTGCTCTATCTCCTGCAAAATCAGATAGTTCTTTTACCATTGCACCTAATTCTGTTGGTAATCTATATCCAACTGTATCAGGTAAGTTGATAGTTTTAGCTCCTGCACCAATTACAGCATCCATAACCTCTTTCATAAATGAGATTTCAGATCTTCCCGCATCTTCTAAAGAAAACTCAACATCATCAACAAATGTTCTAGCGTATTCTACTGCGTGAATTGCTCTTTTGATAACTTCATCTTCACTCATTTTTAATTTATACTTCATATGAATTGGTGAAGTAGCTATAAATGTGTGAATTCTATGTAATGGTGCTTTTTCTACAGCCAAACCTGATTGCTTAATATCATTTTCAACTGCTCTACTTAAAGAACAAATACTTGAATTTTTAACAACTTCTGCAATTCTACTAACAGCATCAAAGTCACCAGGACTGGCTGCTGCAAAACCTGCTTCTATTATATCTACACCTAATTTTTCTAATTGCAAAGCAACTTTAATCTTCTCTTCTGTGTTCATTGAACAGCCAGGAGATTGTTCTCCATCTCTTAATGTTGTATCAAATACGTATATTTTATTATTATCCATGTTATTACCCTTGTAAAGTGACATATTATACCTTTTTTTTATTGTAAAAAAAGTAAACCTATATTCTTAAGTTGTGATTTTTGTTATTTATTGTTTAAATATTAGAGTGATTTTGTAAGAAGCAGAAGAGTGTTAACACTTTTTATGAAATGGTTGTTGAAAAAATCATATATTTTCATTTATACTCTCCTATTAAATTAAGTGAAGTATTATATATATTTAAAAATTGTTTGTCAAGAGTTTTTTATTTTTTTAGCTATAACTGTTTTTCCAGAAATCACTTTATCATTCATAGAAACATTAATTTCTATATTAGATTCAAAGTTAATAATTACTTGTCCATGGATAAATGTAGTGATTTTTTCACCTTTTTTGTAATTCTCTTTTTTTTGAATATTTAATGAAGGATTAAATAAAGATGAAATAAGTTTCATCTTCATATTTTCATATTTTATCTCAAAAGTTTCATTAAATTTTTTTGCTTTATAGGAATCTAATAATAAATTTGTTCCTTTTTTATGTGAGATTTCTACTTTTGATGAACCTAAACTTCTTAAAATATGGGAATCAAAAATACTAACATCAATAGTAATACTTTTTTTAAATCCATTTGTATCAATTGATATAACTTTTCCATCTATTGGAGAATAAATTTCATCGTTTTTTAATGTAGCTATATCTATAAATTTAAATCTATAGATATATATTGTAAATAGTAATGCTACAAAAGATAATAATGATAAAAAGTCACAATCCATAATATAAAAAAATACTAATAAAAAAAATAGTATTTTTATTTGACTTTTACCCTCTTTTGCAACAAAACTATCATACATAGTTAATCTTTTTTATCTTCTTTTATCTCTTCATCATTTGATGAAGTTTCATTTTCATCAACTTTTATATTTTCTTCATTAGTCTTTGATGAAGATTCTTCATTTTCTTCCTTAGGAGAAGATTTTTCTTCTTCATTTAAAGCTTCAGTATGTAAATCCTCTTCTTCAAATACTTCTCCACCATGGTCTTTAATGATATCTCTTACTCTTTGACCTGAAATAACTTCAACATCTAAAAGCTCTTTTGTCATCTCTTCTATAGCATCTTTATTGTCTTCTAGTGATTGAACTACAGCTTCATATCTTTCATTAAGCATTCTTTTAACATATTCATCAAGATTTTTTGACATATCATCAGAGAAATCTTTTTGTGTTTGTCCACCTAAGAATTGATTACTTCTTTTCTCTAGCACCATTAAACCTGCAATATCACTCATACCATAGATAGTTGCCATTGATTTAATAATATCTGTAGCTCTTTCAAGGTCATTTCCTGCACCAGTAGATATTTCACCAATAAATACTTGCTCAGCTGCTCTACCACCAAGTAAAACATCAACTTCAGCTATAAGTTCATGTTTTTGCATTAAATATTTGTTCTCTTCAGGAGTATTCAATGTATATCCAAGTGCAGCTAGTCCTCTTGGCACAATAGATACTTTATTTACTTTTTTAGCACCTTTTGTAATCTCTGCAATTACTGCATGTCCAGACTCATGATAAGCAACAATTTTTCTCTCTTTAGGAGATATTCTTCTTGATTTCTTTTCAAGTCCAGCAATTTGTCTTTCAACTGCTTCTTTAAAATCTTCATAATTTACTTCTTCTTTTGAAACACGACCTGCTAATAATGCTGCTTCATTTACAATATTTGCTAAATCTGCTCCAGCAAGTCCTGCTGTCATTCTAGCAACCTCTTCTAAATCAACATCTTTACCAAGTTTTACACTTTTGATATGAACATTTAAAATCTCTTTTCTACCTTCAAAATCTGGTTTATCAACTAAAACTTGTCTATCAAATCTTCCTGGTCTTAAAAGTGCTGGATCAAGAACTTCTGGTCTATTTGTTGCAGCTAATACAATAACTGGTGCTGATTCTGTTGAAAATCCATCCATTTCAGCTAATAACTGATTTAATGTTTGTTCTCTTTCATCATTTCCACCCATAGGTCCACCTGAGGCTCTACTTTTACCAATTGCATCAATCTCATCAATAAAGATAATTGCCGGAGCAACTTTTTTTGCTTGTTCAAAAAGATCTCTAACTCTACTTGCTCCAACCCCAACAAACATCTCAATAAAAGCTGAACCTGAAACAGATAAAAATTGTACATCTGCTTCACCTGCAACTGCTTTTGCTAAAAGAGTTTTACCTGTACCTGGAGGTCCAACTAATAAAACACCTTTTGGAATTTGAGCCCCAAGTTTAATATATCTTTCTGGAGAAGAAAGGAAATCAACAACCTCTTGTACTTCCTCTTTTGCTTCATGGTTCCCTGCCATATCATCAAAAGTAACATTTGGTTTTTCAGAATTAATCATCTTTTTAGAACTTCCTATTCCAAGAATTCCTCCTGAACCTCCACCCATTGATTTTGACATTCTTTTTGCTAAGAACATCCAAATAGCAAAGAAGATAAAAATTGGTAAAACCCAACCAAAAAGAATATCTGCAATTAGATTCTCTTCATTTATTCCACCATAAGCGATACCTTTTTCTTCTAAACTTGGAATTAAAGTATCATCTGGCACTACTCTTCTAGCTGTATAAGTAGTAACTTGACCACCTGAAGGTTTACCTACTGCTTTTATTTGAGTATTTCCTATACCCACATACTCAATTCCACCATTACTAATTAATTTTTTCAAATCAGAATATGGTACTGTTTTGTTTTTTGTTTGACCAAAACTTGACATACTTGAATTTTGTCCCATCATTGATTGACCGTTTCCTTCCGGAAATACAGCCTTAAAAACAAAAATTGTAACTATTGAAAAAATTACAAAAACTAAAAGTGGATTATTATTAAAAAAGTTGTTGTTATTATCTCCACCATTTTTATTGTTTTTATCACTCATATAAATCTTGCTCCCTTTATTTTTTTAATACTACAGTTATCCATTCATTCTTATGAATCACTTTTAACTGTTTCACATCTTGAAATTTTCTTAAAACCTTATCAATATGTTTATCCAATATCCCTGATATTATTAATATACCATCATCTTTTAAGCACTTCTTCAAATCAGAAGCTATAAAGACTAATACATCAGCTACAATATTTGCTATAACTATATCATATTTTTTTTCAGCTTTATTAACACTTCCCACCCAAGAGTTGTTAAATATAACATTATTTAAATTATAATTTGTTTTTGTATCTTTTATACAAACTTCATCTGTATCACAAATATCTACTATTGCACCAAGTTTTGATGCACCAATTGCTAAAATACCACTTCCTGTACCAACATCTAGTACTTCATCATCTTTTTTAACAAACTCACTTATAGCTTCTAAACAACTAGAAGTAGTTTCATGATGCCCTGAACCAAATGACAAAGCAGGATCAATTATTATATTAATTTTATCCTCTTTTTCCAAATCCCAAGAGGGTCTAACATAAAATTTTCCAACCTCTACAGCTTTTACTGAGTCTTGATATTGTTTTATCCAATCAATATTTTTCTTTTTTGATAATATTGTTTCACACTCAATACCAACGGCCTTGGAAAACTCGTTTATTCCATATTCTATATCACTTAAGTCTTCTTCACTTCTAGCAATGATTGAATCATCACTCTCTTCAATAGCATCATTAACTAATGAATTTAAAAGATCAAGAAAAACTTCGTAATTTCCTGAAGGTTTAATTATTAATTCGTAATAGTAGTCTGACAAATATTATCCTTTGCAAAAAGTTTAATATTTTATCTAAAAAGTTTTTAAAAAAAGTTTTCTATCATATCTCGCATAACTTCTGCGTCAGATATTCGATTTATAATATCTCTAAATTCAGCTGCACCTTTATACCCTTTAGAGTAAGAATGTAAAAGTTTTCTAAACATTACAGCACCATGTTGACCATGAAACTTTAGTACTGCATCAAAATGTTCTAAAATAATTTCTCTTTTTTTATCTTCGCTGATATTTTCAATTCCATTTTTAAGTTGATAAAAAATCCAAGGTTTCCCAATTGCAGCACGACCAATCATTACTCCATCTGCATTTGTATAATTTAATACCTCTTTTGCCTTATCATAATCTTTGATATCACCATTTGCAATAACTGGAATAGAAACAGCTTCTTTCATCATCCTAATTGCATCATAATCAACTGGCGCTTTATATTTTCCAGCTCTTGTTCTTCCATGAACTGCAATATAGTCAACTCCACAAGCTTCTACAACTTTTGCAATTTCTACTGGTATTTTTTCATTTACTCCAATTCTAACTTTTGCAGTTGTATATTGTTTTTTATTGTATTTTTTTACTGTTAATAAAATCTCTTCAAGTTTTTTTAAATCCCCTAAAAGATTTGAACCTGATCCATGATTAAATACTTTTGGTGCAGGACAACCACAATTTAAATCGATTCCATCAATACCATCAATATCATTTAAAATCTCAACAGCATCCCTTACAAGTTCAGGTTTATTTCCTGCTATTTGGACAATATAAGGGTCTTCACTTGGAGCTTTTTCAATCATTTTTCTAGTTTTTTCTGACTTATAAACTAAAGCATTTGAAGATATCATCTCAGAGATAGTAATATCTGCACCAAATTTTTTAACAACAGAACGAAATGGTAAATCAGTATATCCGGCAAGTGGAGCCAGCACCATAAGTGGCTGGCTAAAATCTATTTTATTTTTCATTAATTATTATATGAGATTTCGTCTAGAGAGTATTGCTTTCCAGCTTCTTTTAAATCTATTAAAGCTCTAAAAGCAACTAATTCATTGTTATCATAACCACTTAAGATTTCTCTTACTTTGTCAATCATTTCTAATTCACATAGAACATATAAGTTAGCATCTACAGCTTCTTCTATTTCATTTGAAATAAATTCAAATAATTCTATTAATTTATCTGGACTTAACACGGCTTTATAAAGTTTTGCTAAATTTATATATTCATTTTTTGAATAATTTAAAGATTTAGTTATCTTTAAAATCTCTTCCTTTGTTAATCCAAACTCAATATTATCAACATCTTTCAAAAAAAGTTTATAAGCCATTTCTCTATCAAGTTTAACACTAGTGTAAACTTTTTTTATTGTTGTCATTGCTTTATTTTCTAATACATTAAAAAATGCTATTTTAATTACATCTTCAGAATATGCATCAACTTTTTTCAAAATATCTAAAGAAAAATCAACTTGCTCATTTATTTTATTAATAAGATTTGTTTTTGCAAGTTCAGAATTACTATCTAATTTAAGATTTTTTTCACTTACATATTTTCCAGCTTTTATATCTTTTATTAAAGATACTGTTTGATTTAACTCTTCATTAGTTGAAGTAAAAGTATTATCTTTTACATCAAGTTTTAATTGATTTAATATCTTAAATATATTTTTATATCCAGATGTTTTTAATTTACATTTTTCATCTTTTTGTAATAAAAAATTCTTCACTGAAGTAACAATTGTTAATTCATCTTTTAGAAAAGCTTTTTGCTTACAGTAGTTAACTGTACTGTAAAAAAGAAGATGTAGAAGGCTTAATACAAAAAGTACAACTACAGGTAATAAAAACCATATCACTATAGGTAAGTTTAATGAAAAGTCAAAAACTTTTAGTTCATAATCCCCTGCTTCCATACTAAAAATAGCTAGTCCTAATATTAATATAAATAATAAAGAAAAACCTATATACGATTTAAGTCCCACATCTAATCCTTTTAATTTTATTGTTCTACTTCGTAAATCTCTCTACAAGGTGTACAAAATTTTGCAAATGGTTTTGCTCTTAATCTTCCAATAGCAATTGATTCATCGCACATTTCACAAATACCATATGTACCTTTTTCTATTCTTTTAAGAGCATCTTCGATCTCTTTAAGTTCTGTAATTTGTTGATTAGCAATTATCCCCTCTTTGAAAGAATCACTAGAAACTTCTGCATAATCATAATCATCTTTGCACTCAGAATCTTTTAAAGAATCTATACTATCTCTACTACCTTGAATGTTTTTAGTAATTTTATCTTTTCTCTCAAGCAAGATATTTTTTAATTCTTCTATCTGTTTAGTGTTAGCCATATTATACCCTATTAAAAAAATTTTGCAATTATACACAAATATTTATAAATTATTTATGATACGGATGGTTATTTTTTATCGCCAAACCTCTAAATATTTGTTCAAGTAATACAAGTGTTACTACTTTATGAGCCATAGTTAATGAACTAAGGCTTATTGAAAGCTCGCATTTATCTAAAAAACTTCTTTCAAAACCATAAGCTCCACCTATAAAAAAATTTATTTCACTATGAGTTGTAATTATTTCTGAAAATTTAAAACTATCAATTTTTTTACCTAACACATCTAAGGCAATACAATACCCCTTCATATGAGGTTCAAATGCTTCTGTATAAGATTTTTGCGCTTCTTTTTCACCTATTGACTGAGCTTTAGCTATATTTTTATTAAATATAGAATGAACTTCAACTTTTGCAAACTTTGAACACATTTTTATAAAATCATTTGATAATTTGTCAAACTCATCTTTTGATGGTTTTACTACTGCATAAATATTAATTTTTGCCATAAATTTAAGTGATGGAGTAAAAACTCCATCTATAATTAACTAGCGTTAGTATCTTTTTGGAACATTGTTAATAAATCAGAAAGAGTTTTTTTCATTTCACTTCTATTTACAACCATATCAATTGAACCTTTTTCAAGTAAAAATTCTGCTCTTTGGAAACCTTCAGGTAGATCAGCACCAATAGTTTGCTTAATAACTCTTTGACCAGCAAACCCTACTAATGCTCCTGGTTCAGCCATAATAATATCACCTAAAAATGCAAATGAAGCAGAAACACCACCCATTGTTGGGTCAGTTAAGACAGAGATAAAAGGAAGTTTTAATTTATCCATTTTTTTAAGTGCTGCTGATGTTTTTGCCATCTGCATTAAAGAAAATGTTGATTCTTGCATTCTAGCACCACCTGAAGCTGAAACAATAATCAGACCTTGATGATTTTGAATTGCTCTATCAACAGCTCTAACTATTTTTTCACCCTCAACAGAACCTAAACTTCCACCCATAAAAGCAAAGTCAAAAACTACAATTTGAACAGGCACTTCATTTATTGTACACTCTCCACTAACAACAGCAGAGTTTCTTCCTGTTTTTTTATAAGCTTCGTCAACTCTTTTTTTATACGATTTTTTATCTACAAATTTTAACGGATCTATAGGTTTTAAATCAGAATCATATTCAACAAAAGAATCGCTGTCTGCTAAAATTTCAATTCTTCTTTTTGCACCAATTCTCATATGAAAATTACATTTTGGACAAATATTGTTTTGGTTTTCAACCTCTTTAAAGAACATTAATGCAGAACACTCTGGACACTTAATCCAGTGTGTAGGTGCATCATTTTTTGTAGGTTGTTCTTTATTACCGCTATCAAATGTAATCTTGCTAAATAAGTTTTTTAAATCCATTATATATACCTCTAAACTAAGCTTTTAAATTTTTCTACTTGATCAAGTTTTTCCCAAGGATAATCACTTTGTCCAACTTGTCCTCTTGCAGCAACATCCGCATAAAGGAATGTTTCTTCAGAAGGTTTATCAAGGTTGAACTGCTCAGTAATCCATCTTGGAGTTAACGGATATTCATCCATTACAAATTGTGATAACTTGTCATCATCAATTTTTGTATATGTACCCATTGTATCAACGGCAACAGAAGTTGGTCTAGCAACACCAATTGCATAAGATATTTGTACAACTGCCTTATTTGCAAGTCCAGCTGCAACAATATTTTTTGCAATCCATCTTGCAGCATAAAGTCCAGATCTATCAACTTTTGTATAATCTTTACTTGATTGTGCTCCACCACCAATTGGTGCATAACCTCCAAATGAATCAACTATCAGTTTTCTTCCTGTTAATCCACTATCATGTAAAGATGAGTGATTTACATATCTTCCCGTTGGATTAATATGAATAATTGTTTCATCCTTTTTATACATCTCTGGTGGTAAACCTGTGTCATCAATAAGTCCTTGAATTAACTCTCTTACCTCTTCAATTGGCATACCTTCAACAGAAGGTGCACTAACAACAATTGTATGAATTTTTTGAGGTTTGCAATTCTCAAAATTCTCTTTTGTACCATAATCAATAGTAACTTGAGTTTTAATATCAACACCAAGTTTATGTTTATGGTTTAATGCATAATTATAAACTTTATCAGCCAACATTCTAGCATAAGTAATAGCAGCTGGCATTAAATCAGCTGTTTCGCTTGAAGCAAAACCAAACATAATACCTTGATCTCCAGCACCTATATCTCCAGTTGTTTGATCAACACCTTGTGAGATATCTGGGCTTTGTTGGTTTAAAAGCACCTGTACTTCTACATCATCAGGATGTAAACATTGTTCTTTTGTAAAACTAGATTTACCATCATAACCAATTTTTGCAAGAGCATCTTTTACAATTTCTTCATACTCTTTTTGTGATAATTGGCATTTAGATTTAACTTCTCCACCAATTACAACATGCTTTCCAGCAACAAAAACTTCCGAAGCAACTCTACTCTCGCTATCTTCTATTATCAATCTATCAACGATTGAATCAGCAATAATATCTGCACACTTATCTGGGTGCCCCGGACTTACAACTTCACTTGTAAATAAGTATTGATTTTTGTTTTCCATTTTTGTTTTCCTCGTAGGTTTTCCATTTTTGTTTTCCATTAAATACACACTTACTTTTTATTTTAAAATTTAAAAAATAAAAAATTAATATTTATTCAACAGTAACGGACTTTGCCAAATTCCTTGGCATGTCAACATCATTCCCTAATCGTATTGAAATCTCCATTGATAGAAGTTGCAATACAACTAACATCTCAAAAAACTCTAACATATAATGCTCTGTTTCTTGAGTTTTAATAAAATCATCACTAAGATCAAAATCAAGAGGAGATATGGCACAAATAGTACTATCTCTTGCACTTAACTCTTCAACATTTGATTTTATTTTATCATATAATAAATTTTGTGGCATCAAAGCAATTGTAAATAACTCAGGATCTGCCAATGCGATTGGACCATGTTTCATTTCACCTGCAGGATATCCTTCTGCGTGCAAATATGAAATTTCTTTTAATTTTAAAGCACCTTCTAATGCTAATGGGAAAAAGACATCACGTCCTATAAAGAAAAAACCATGACCATGAAGATATCTTTTCGATAGTCTTCTACATTTTTCGTGAATTTTATCTTCAACAATTAATGTTTTAGGAACCTCTCTTAAGGCTTTTAATTCACTTTGTAACTTCTCATTTGAAATTGAACCGTTTATTTTAGCAAAATAAAGAGATAACATCCATAAAACTACTGTTTGAGTTGAAAATGCCTTAGTTGAAGCTACACCTTTTTCTATTCCTGCCCTTGTTAAAATAGTATAATCAGCAAGTCTTGTCATAGATGAATTATCAACATTACAAATAACTAAAGATTTAAGTCCAGCATTCTTTGCCATCTTTAAAGCCTCTAAAGTATCAGCTGTTTCTCCACTTTGAGAAATAACTATAAATAATGTATCTTTCGTAAGTAGAGGCTCTTTGTATCTAAACTCACTTGCTACTTCTACATTACATTTTATTTTTGAAAGTCTTTCAAAAAGATATGAAGATGTTAGACCTGCATGGTGCGATGTACCACATGCACATAATTTTATCTCTTTAATTCCTTCAATTAAGCTTGGATTAATTTCATCAAAATATATTCCTTCATCTTGTATTCTTCCAAGCATACAATCACTTACTACATTACTTTGCTCATAAATCTCTTTTTCCATAAAGAATCTAAAACCATCTTTTTGAGCAAATTGTTTTGATGTAGGAAGGGTACTCCAAGTATAATTATCACTTAAAAACTCTATGTTTGAAGCAGAGGCAATTCCTCCCACTCCATCTTCTAAATAAACTACATCTTGTGCAAGACCAATTAAAGGTGCATCTGAAGATGCAAACATAACTTCACCTTCATCATTACCTTTTGCAATTATCAAAGGACTTCCATTTTTAAAGAAAAATATTTTTTCTGGGTCTGCTTTTGAGATTAAAAGGATTGAAAATGCACCTTTTAGCTTTTCTATTGTATTTTCAAATGCTTTTTTTGAATCATTTGATTTATTATAAAAACTTTCAAAAAGATGTACAATTACTTCTGTATCAGTTTGAGAAACAAACTTTACTCCTTGAGCTTGTAACTCTTCTTTTATCTCTTTATAGTTTTCAATTATTCCATTGTGAACAACATAAGAGTATTCACCTAAGTGTGGATGTGCATTTAATTCAGTAGGTTTTCCATGGGTTGCCCACCTTGTATGACCAATGCCTATTGGGTATTCATCTAAAGAAGCATTACTAATTTTATTTACTAGATTAGTTAATTTTCCTAATGCTTTAAAAACATCAATTTTATTATTGTTTAATAAAGCCATTCCAGTTGAGTCATAACCTCTATATTCTAATTCTTTTAAACCGTCTAATAAAAATTTTGTTGTATCTTTTTTACCTATGTACCCTACAATACCGCACATATTTACCCTTTTGAATATTTTTAAAAGTATTTATAATATCTAAAAATTACTAAAAAATTACTTCATAACTAAATTAGATATTAAATGTGAGTGAATAAGACCATTTGAAGCAACTATATATTTGTCTTCAAATAATTTATAATCTTGCAGATATAAATTTGATACTTGTCCACCAGCTTCCAATAAGATTATTATTCCTGCACTTACATCCCATGCTTTTAGATTCATTTCATAATAACCTTCGTATGTACCTTTTGCTATATAACATAAATCTAAAGCTGCAGAACCTAATCTTCTAATATCTTGACACTTTGGCAAAATATTTTTAATCTTTTCTATAACATCTAATAGATCATCTTGATTTGTACCACTACTATATGGAAAACCAGTTGATATTAATGCCTTTTGAAAAACCTTCTCTTTAGAAACTTCAATTTTCTCTCCATTTAAAAAAGCACCACAATTAATCTGTGCTTCATAAAGTTCATCCAAAATAGGATTATATACTATACCTATATAAGGTTTTTTATCTTTATAAACTCCTACAGATATTGCAGTATGGGGAACTTGATTTACAAAATTTGTTGTTCCATCTATTGGGTCTATGATAATAGAATTATTAAACTCAATATTTTCATTATTTGATTCTTCAGCAATTAAGTTAAAATCTTTAAACTCATCTGAAAACTTCTCTTTTAAAAAATTTTCAACTGCAACATCATATTTTGTAACTAAATCTTTTTTTGCTTTAAAATTTACATCTTTTTTAGAAAAATATCCATCTCTTAATATCTTTCCTGCTTCTAATATAATCTCTTTTAATTTATCTTTCATATTAATCCAAATTTTCTTTGAATTTTAACAAAATTAAACTAGATTTAGATTAATTAAATTTATTTTTTCTATATATTTTCATATTAATTTCAAATTTAATTTACTTTTAATAAAAAAAAGGAGTATAATACATTTAACATAAACAATATGGAGGTGTAAATGAGAAAAAAATCACTTTTTGGTATTGTTAAAATTTAATGAAATTTATCAATAAATTTACTATCTAGTAGATTTGTAAATATAGGTTTTATTTACAAAATAATTTAAAAAAGGGAAAAGGTTTGAAATCTTTTCCCTTTTTTTGTTTCTCTCCATCCTATTTATACTCTATCAATTTTAAGGAGACTTATCCATTGTTCACTTTAACAACCAATAAACAACTATATTTTGGAAATTGTAGTAATTGTGAAGCTAACTGCTGTAATGGTAAAAATGGAATAATATTCTCACAAATAATTTTAGAAGATTTTAAAAAAGTTTATGAAAGATTCCCCATAGTTTTTATATTTGGTAACCTAAATTATATCAAACCAGTTATTTTACTTACTAATGGAAAAGATTATTGCCCCTACTTAAAAGATTATAAGTGTACAATTTATGAAAACAGACCTACAGTTTGTAGACTATATCCCCTAAGTCCAAATCTAGATAATCAAATCTATTTTGATTTAAACTGCCCAGAAATTGCCTATAAAAAAAATAACAATAATTTAATATTTAAAAATAATAAGTTAAGTGAGAATTTTCATAATGATATTTTTGAAACATATCAAGATAAATATGTTAAAACCCATTTAGAATTTGAAAAACTAGAAAAAAAAGATTTTAAAAAAATTAAAACAATTAATAATTTAGATTTTTTTCAATATATAGGAAAAGTAGATTCAAAATTTTTCAAATATCATCAAGATTCCTTGAAAAATTTAGATAATTTAAAATAAAGTTGTTTTTAAATAATAAAAAAGAATTACATCATCTTTTGAAGTAAATTAGACTCAACTATCCTCAGATATACATACTTAGCCAGAGAGACTGATTGAGACAAAGTAAAAATCCAACTTAGACTTTTTAAGACACTTTCAAAATTAGAAAAAACTTCCTATTAATAGAGGATAAATTTGGGTTTTAAAATGGGCTAGAAAATTTGTTAAGAAAATATTTTGGGTGAGTTTAGATAGTCATAATTAAACTATCTTGGACATTTTAAGACACCTTATTTTATAAAATATTTTTGGATTTTAATGCTTTATAAACTATTTCTTTTCTTAGCTTCAATTTTTCTCTTTTTATATCACCATTTAAAGAAAAGAAATATACCTTATTATTTGTTTTTACATAACCTACATACCAACCAATAGCTCCATCCCACCCACTTTTTGCTTTTAATTCATATTTATCATTTTTATCTACTGTTATAATAGCTTTAACTATACTAATATTTTTTTTAGAGATTGGGAGATTTTCATTGTAAAGTTTTTTTAAAAAATCTATTTGTTCAAAAGCAGATATCTTCAAATTACCATTTAACCAAAAAGATGATTTATCTTTCCCTACTGTTTTATTTCCATAGTTAAATTTTAAAAGATAATCAGTATATTTTTCTTTTGACATTTTATGTGTAAACTGTTTATAACACCAAACACAACTCACTGAAATCGCTGATTGTAATGTTTGATCCTTATTCCAAAGGTCATATCCTCTTTTTACACCATCCCATTTTATAATATCATTTTTTGATGTAATTAGATTTTCATTTAATACAATTAAAGTATGAGGTATTTTAAAAGTTGAAGCTGAACAAAATCTCTTATCAGCCCTTTTTAAATTATATACATATAACTCATCACTTTTTAGTGTTGTCACTACTAAAGTTCCATTAATATTAAAATCTTTAAATATCTTTTCAAATGATTTGTCATCACCACTCAATAAAGTAAAACATAAAAACAGTAAACTAAAAAATTTGATCATTACTTCGTCCATTTATTTTTTTTCATTTTATCAAAAAGAAACTATTAGGTGGGTGAGAGATAATTTACATTCCTACAACTGATTTAGGCAAAAGTAGACAAATTTAGTCATAGATAGACAATTGTGATTAAGAAATATTTAGGAAAAGTAACATAGTACCCCCAAAAGGGTACTATAAATAGACATAATTGGACAATTACATCATTCCAGGCATACCACCCATTCCACCCATGTCTGGCATAGCTGGACCTGCTGGTTTGTCCTCTTTAATATCTGTAACTGTAGCTTCAGTTGTTAAAAGTAAAGATGCAACTGATACAGCATTTTGCATAGCTACTCTTTCAACTTTTGCTGGGTCAACGATACCAGCTTCAAACATATCTACATATTCACCTGTAGCAGCATTGAAACCAAAGTTATCATTATCTGATTTTTCAACTTCATTTACAACAACACCTGCATCAAAACCTGCATTAATTGCAATTTGTTTCATAGGTGCTTTAATAGCTCTTAATACAATAGCTGCACCAATAGCTTCATCACCAACTAGATCTAAAGATACTTTTGCAGCAGCTCTGATTAATGCAGCTCCACCACCAATAACAATACCTTCTTCAACAGCAGCTCTTGTTGCACTTAAAGCATCATCAACTCTATCTTTTTTCTCTTTCATTTCTGTTTCAGTTGCAGCACCAACTTTAATAACTGCTACACCACCAGAAAGTTTTGCAAGTCTTTCTTGTAATTTCTCTTTATCATAATCAGAAGTTGTGTTTTCAATTTCTGCTCTGATTTGGTTTACTCTTGCAGTAACAGCTTCACTTGAACCTGTTCCATCTACGATTGTTGTATTATCTTTATCAATTACAATTTTAGATGCAGTTCCTAAAACATCAATACCGCAAGTATCTAGTTTCATTCCCATCTCTTCAGATACAACAGTTCCACCAGTTAATACAGCAATATCTTCTAACATTGCTTTTCTTCTATCACCAAAACCTGGAGCTTTAACAGCTGCAATATTTAATGAACCTCTTAATCTATTTACAACTAAAGTTGCTAATGCTTCACCATCAACATCTTCTGCAATAATTAAAAGTGGTCTTCCTGATTGGTTAACTGATTCCAAGATTGGTAACATCTCTTTTAAATTAGAGATTTTTTTATCATATAATAATACATATGGATTTTCTAATTCAGCAATCATTTTTTCTGAATTTGTTACAAAGTATGGTGATAAATAACCTCTATCAAACTGCATACCTTCAACTACTTCTAGTTCATCAGAGATACCTTTTGCTTCCTCAACAGTTATAACCCCATCTTTCCCAACTTTATCCATAGCTTCAGCAATCATTGAACCAATTGCGCTATCTGAGTTAGCTGAGATTGTTGCAACTTGCTCAATTTCAGTTTTATTTGCAACTACTTTTGAAGCAGTTTTTAAATTTTCTAAAATAGATTCGCAAGCTTTATCCATACCTCTTTTTAAAGATATAGGGTTTGCACCTGCTGTTACATTTCTAAGACCCTCTTTATAAATTGAATGTGCTAATACTGTTGCAGTAGTTGTACCATCACCTGCTTCATCAGCAGTTTTAGAAGCTACCTCTTTTACAAGTTGAGCTCCCATATTTTCTAAAGTATCATCTAATTCAATCTCTCTTGCAACAGAAACACCATCTTTAGTAATTGCTGGAGCACCAAATGATTTTTGTAGAAGTACATTTCTTCCTCTAGGTCCCATTGTTACTTTTACAGCATCAGCTAGTTTTTCTACACCTGTGTATAATTGATTTCTTGCACTATCACTAAATTTAATCTCTTTTGCCATATTACATAACTCCTATAATATTTTCTATATCTAATACTAAATAATCTTCACCATTTAAAGTGAACTCTGTTCCTCTAAATTGTTCGAATACAATAGTATCTCCCTCTTTTAGTTCTGTAACTTCAGAACCAACAGCTTTTACAACCGCAGTGTTAGGTTTCTCTTTTGCTGAATCTACAAGGATAATCCCACTTGCAGTCTTTTCTTCTACTTCTGTTCTTTGAACAAGAACTCTTTTACCTAATGGTTTAAAACTCATAATATTTCTCCTGTAAAATCTGTTTTTTAATTTTTGTTATTTTATTAGCACTCAAAAAAATAGAGTGCCAAATTATAAAAAATTTTTTATTAATTGTCAAGTAGTTTGAGTATATTTGACTAAAGTTTTTTAAAAAATTAATTTTTATGTCTATTTATATATTTTAAAAGTAGCTCGTTTAGGGAATCTTTTAAATTATCATCAAGACTGTTTAATTCGTCAATACACTTATTTGCTAATTCATCAGCACTCTTGATTGCTCCGTCTAAACCTAAAAGGTTTACAAATGAATTTTTAGCACTATCGTTTTGTGTAGTTTTCCCTGCTTCCTCTTCACTTTGTGTTTCATCTATAATATCATCTTGAATTTGAAATAATAAACCTAAATCTATACCAAAGTTATATAACTTTTCTTGTGTCATTAAATCATATTCAGAAATTATTGCACCCATTTTCAAACTTGCAGCAATAAGTTTTGCAGTTTTATGAATATGCAAAAATTCTAATTGGTTTAATTCTAATTTTTGATTTTCAAAAAAACAATCTATTGCTTGACCAATAATCATTCCATTAATTCCACCATCAGTGCTTAATGTTTTAATCAATTCTATTTTTATATCATTATGTAATGGTGCATTTACTATTTTGTTAAAACTCTCAGTATTTAAGGCATCACCTACTAATATTGCAGTAACTTCATCATATTTTTTATGAATAGTTTTAAAACCTCTTCTTAAATCTGCATCATCCATTGCTGGTAAATCATCATGTACTAAAGAATAAGTATGTAACATCTCTAATCCAAGTGCTACAGGAAGTGAATTATTTAATAATAAAGGTTTTTTTGATTTTACCACACAAAGTAATAGCATAGGTCTAAATCTTTTTCCCCCAGCTTTTAACATCTCACCTAGAGCTTTTTCAAAGTAAGGATGAAATGTATTTGAAGTGGGAAGATTATCAAATAGATAATCTTCAAATGTTTTTAAAAGTTTTTGCATCTTTAATTTTGACCAAACGAACCAAATCCACCCATCATATTCATGGCCATAGATTTCTTGTTTTCATCAGATTGTTTTATTACATCATTCATTGCAGAAATCAATAATATTTGAAGAGAATCTTTATCATCCATTAAAGAATCATCAATTTGAAGATCAATAACTTCAGAGTTTCCATTTATAGAAAGCTCAACCATTCCTCCACCTGCTTTTGAAGTAAAAATTTTAGAAGCATTTTCCTCTTTGGCTTTATCAGCCATCTCTTGAACCTGCCCCATCACTTCATTTAAATTTATTTTACTTAGATCAATACCATCAAACATGGTCACTTCCTACAAGTTCGTTAGTTATTGAATCAATATTATTTTCATCATCAACGATTACAACTGTTGGTTTATAAGTTTCTAATTCCTCTTCAGAATATGAAGCATATGAAATTACAATAATCTTATCACCTATTTCTACTTTTCTTGCAGCTGCGCCATTTAAACACATATCTTTGCTGCCTGCTTTCCCTTTTATAACGTAAGTTGCAAATCTTTCACCATTGTTTATATTAACAATTTCAACTTTTTGTCCAACCCTTAATTTAGAAGCTTTCATTAAATCTTCATCAATTGTGATTGAACCAACATAATTCAAGTTTGCATCAGTTACAGTTGCTCTATGAATCTTACTATAAAGCATATCAAATGTCATTAATAATATCCTCTTTTAAGATAAACTTATAGGATCTCCCCAGAATTGTTCAGGTATTAAATACTCATGAACAGGAGTTCCACCTATAATGTGTTCTTCGACTATTTTATCTATTTTTTCCTTAGATAACTGGCAGTACATGTGATGACCTGGTTCAACTAACATTACTGGTCCCATTTGACAGCGACCTAAACATGATGTTCTAATTGGCTGAACTGGTCCCATTAATCCTTTTTGCATCATGGTTTGTGCTAAATGATTAAATAAGTCTCTACTTTCCTCTGTTACACATGAAGGTTTTGGCATACCTGGAGGAGCGCTTTGTTCACATTTAAAGATATAAAATGTTGGTTGAGGAATTGCTGGCATTTCCATATTTTGTTTCCTTTATAATTAAGATAAAAAGTATCTTAATTTTAACAGATAATTTTTAAACCCATATAAAAAAGTTATTTTAATAAGATTTTAAAATCTTAAGTAATATACTTGCTCTCAAATTTAGAAATAAAGGTAAAAAATGAAAAAAATATTTTTTCTACTTTTTGGTTTCATGTTACTTTTAGAAGCAGCGAATCCTATTGCAATTATAAAAACAAATCAAGGTGAAATGAAAATTGAATTAAGACCTGATTTAGCACCTAAAGCCGTTGAAAACTTTATTACCCATGCAAAAAATGGTTATTATAATGGTACTGTTTTTCATAGAGTAATTAAAAACTTTATGATACAAGGAGGAGATCCTACAGCTTCTGGTAGAGGTGGAGAATCAATCTGGGGAAAACCTTTTAAAGATGAATTTGCACCTAATATAACTTTTAATAAGCCAGGGATTTTAGCTATGGCAAATGCAGGTCCTAATACAAATGGAAGTCAATTTTTTATAACAACAGTTCCTACACCATGGTTAAATGGAAGACATACTATTTTTGGTTATTTAAAAGATGGAATGAAGACTCTAAGAGCTATAGAAAATGTTCCAACTCTTGGTCAAAGTAATGGAAACAAACCCTTAATGGAACAAAAGATTTTAAATATTGAGATCAAATAATTTTTGGAGGTTATCTTCCTCCGAAAAGTTTAGTCATCAATTTTTTATCACCATAACTTATTATTTCTCTTTCGATCTTTTCATTTTTCTTTGCCTCACTTTTTGCTTTTTCTTTCCAATAAGCTAATTTTTGTGAAACTGCTTCAACATTTTCAACTGCATCTAATTTCTCTTTTACATTTGTTAAAAGTTTATCCATATCATCTAATTTAACTTCATAATAAACTTTTTGTTGTTTTAATTCTTTTTGATGTTCATCTTCAATCATCTCTAATTTTGTTTCTAATCTTTTTATTTCAACTTTTAAATCTGCACTCTCTTTTGACATCTTAATCAATTTTCTTGTTGCATCATGTGAAGTTTCATTGACTTTTCTATATGTAATTATTTCACTTAAAAGTTTTTTATTTTCACTACTGTATCTTTCCAGTGTACTTATATAAGAATCTTTTTCTTGCTTCTCTTTTAATAAATTATTTTTCAAAGATTCAAGCTCATAATTTAAATTATTTATTACTTGATAAAGTTCAGCTGAACTTTTCTTACTTTTTTGAAAAATTTCACTTTTATCTTTTATCAAGGAAGTTTGAATTTCTCTTCTTTTTATAGCTTTTAAAGTTTCATCTTTTTGTATAATCAAACAACCAGTAATCTCCCCTGAATCGTTTAATGTAGATACAATAGAAGTATCAGCATAATAAAAGTTTCCATCTTTTGTTAAGTTTTTTAGTTCACCATTCCATTGTCTATTGTTTAGTATACTATTATAAATTTTTTTATAGATTTCAGAATCAGTATCTTTGTGTCTTAAGATGGTTAATTCTTCTCCTAATAACTCTTTTTTGTCAAATCCAGTAATTTCACAAAAAAGATCATTAACAAAAGTGATTTTCATATTTTTATTAGTTCTTATAACAATATTATTGTTATAAATTATATCTTTATATTTTTTAAGTTCTTTATTTTGTTGATTTATAAGAAAATCATGATAAATATTTTTTGCTATTTCATTTAATGAAGTCATCAGCTTTCTAATATCAATCGGTTTAATTATGTACTCTGAAACTTTTAGTTTAATAGCATCAACTAAAAATTCATTATCAGAATATGCAGTTGCGAATATTGTAGGTATCTCTTTGTCAAACTCTCTTATCTTTTGTAACATTTGAATACCTGTTAAAACTGGCATATTTATATCAGCTACAATTACATCAATTTCATTTTGTTTTTCTTTATATAAAGATAGTCCCTCTTGTCCATCTTTTGCTGTATACACTGTGTCAAAAAAATTTGAGAGTAAAGATGACAAATCTGCTCTTACAGTATCATCATCTTCAACATAAAGTAGTTTAAGTCTTTTTAAAAGTTTTTTATCAATAGTCCCAGACATTTAGGTTATTTTATTTCCATTTCAGTTATTAAATCGATAAATTTAATAAAATCAAAAGGCTTTAATAAATAATTATCAACACCTAACTCTTTTGCCTTATTTATATAATCTGTTTCTGTATGTGCTGACATTATGATAATAGGAATAGAGTTACCCTTGTCTCGCAATTCTTTAATCATAACAAGACCATTCATAACAGGCATATTTATATCTGTGACAATAATATCTATGTCATCATTAGCTTCTATAATATCAAGAGCCTCTTGACCATTTTTTGCTGATAAAAAGTTTGCATTTAACTTTTGTAATGTATCAGTAATAATTTCGACAAGATCTGTCTCGTCTTCTACAAATAGTAGTTTTAATCGCTTTAATTTTTCTATTTTTTCTTGCATGAAATAATTTTATTCTTTTAATTCTTTAATTCATCTTTACTAACAACAGATTCAATGTCCATTATTACAAGCATTTGATTGTTTGCCAATCTTACAAAACCTTTTAAATATTTAGAAGGAATTGCTGACCCCATATCAGATACAGGTGCTAATGTTGAAGTATCAATTCTCTGAACATCATCAACTTTATCAACTACAATTCCAATCATTCTATTATCTTCTGTTATTACAGCAATAACTGCTGTACTTTCATTATAAACAACTTCACCTGTATTAAATTTAACTCTAATATCAAGAATTGGAACAACTTCACCTCTAAGATTAATTAAACCTTTTACCCATTTTGTTGTATTAGGTAATATTGTTATATTCTTAGGATATGTAAGAATTTCTCTAATCTTAGGTAATTCAATCGCATATTTCATTTTACCAAGTTCAAATGTCATAAACTCACTTGAGTTTGCATAATCTATTACTTCTTCATGAGTATTATTAATTGTTTCCATCTATTTCCCCTCTTCTAAATTCCATTGTTTGTAAACTTCCTTAATAGCGTCAATCTCTTCTCTAGAAGGTTTTCTTCTACAAGAAAGATAACCTTTAGAACCATCACAACTTTCAAATGGATATACTGTAGCATATACCCAATAATATCCTCCTGATTTTGTTGCATTTTTTACGTATCCTGTCCAAATCTCACCTTTTTGTACTGTATCCCATAAAGATTTAAAAGCTTTCTTTGGCATCTCAGGATCCCTTACTTTATTATGCGGCTCTCCTATTAACTCTTCTAGGCTATATTCTGCTATCTTACAAAAATCATCATTGGCAAATCTTATTATACCTTTTTCATCTGTCTCACTAACTAAGAATGCATATTCATCTAAAACTGTCTCTTGTCCTGCTGCCATTACTTCTCCTTAGTTAAATCTCTTATTTTTGGCATCTTGCACTAATTCATTTGCCATTGCTGATACTTCTTTTGCTATCTCTTTTACTTGATTAGCTTCATTTGCATTCTCTTGTGTTACTCTATCTAGCATTGTTATTGTATCATTGATTTGTTCTATACCTGTCATCTGTTCTTTTGATGCTACACTTACATCTTCTATGATATGGATTGTTTCACTTATATGTGTATTTAACTCTTTATATCCTTCTATCATATTATCTGATATTACTTTCCCTTCATTTGCTTTTAGGTTTGCATCTTCTACTAATTCTTTTATCTCTTTTGCTGCTTGGGCACTTCTACTTGCTAGGTTTCTTACTTCTTGTGCTACTACTGCAAAACCTTTCCCTGCTTCTCCTGCTGTTGCTGCTTCTACTGCTGCATTTAAAGAAAGTATATTTGTTTGGAAGGCTATTTGATCTATTACATTAATCGCTTCATTTATTGCTGTTACTTTTTCATTTATCTCATCCATTGATAAGGCTGTTTTTGTGGCTAAGTCTTCACCTGTTGTTACTGAATCTCTTACTGTTTGTCCTAGTGTTGCCATTTTTGTAGCATTCTCTGCGTTTCCTCTTGTTATTGAGGTGATCTCTTCTACTGCTGCTGCTGTCTCTTCTAGGCTTGCTGCTTGTTCATTCGCTTTTACTGCTAGGTTTTCCATTGAGTTTGTCATTGTTGTTGAGTTATCCTCTAACGTCTCTCCGTTATGCAGGTTACTTTTTGCGTTCTCTCCTAAGGTCTCTCCTAGTTTATTTATTGAGTTCATTACTGCTAGCATATCTGCTTTCAAATTTTCAGGAATATATGCTTTTTCTCTAAAATCACCCTCTGAATAATGACCTAAAGCTTTCATTAACTCTTTCATATTTGAATCCATAGCATCCAACATTTTATTGATTGTACTTTTTAAAGTCATAATCATAGGGTTATCAGAATTTGAATTAATTCTACATTTATATATACCTTGCTCAACTTTATCAGTAGTTAAAACAATCTCCCCTATAACTCTCATATCATTTTTCAATTTTTTATCAAAAGTTTCAGCTGCTTCATTTAACATTATTAACATCTGACCAATCTCATCATTTGTATAAACTGCTGGTTTATTAAAGGTATTAATTTTAAAAGAAACAAACTCTAAAAAATATGCAAAATTCGATTTAAATTTATTTAATCCACCTGTAACAATTTTCTTAAATAAAACCATTGTAATAATTACAAAAACTACGATTAAAATTGCCATTAGAGTAAGCATTACAAAAACTATTTGTGATGATTTACTAATCAAATCTTCTAACTCTTTGATATTTTTACCTAAAACATAAATACCAATTTGATTCCCTTTTAAATCTTTAATAGGAAAAGCTGTATAAAAATAATTTGAACCTTTTAATAAACCATTTTGTTTTAAACTATTGATATCAATTTTTGAAAAACTATTTACAAAATTTTTATCACTTACATTTTGAGATATATAATATTTTCCAATTTTATTTTGTTCAGATAAAGCATTACCTCTTTTAAATTTTTCATTCATTAAAACAAGGAGGTATTCACCATCTTGTTTAAAATCTTTTACTATAGAATTAAATCCTTGAATATATTCAATTGAACCTAGATATTTATCTTCTATATCAAAAATTGGAGCTAAACCTCTTAAAACTAATCCTGCTCTTCCAACTTCAATTGCATTTAAAGGTTTCTTTGTTTTCTTAACTTCTAAAATTGTTTGTCTAAAAGAGCTTAAATCATCTCCATATTTATCTGGTTTCCAAGCTCTAAAAAAAGATTTTACATTTTTATCATGTATATGGATTTTCACATTTTTTAAAGAAGTTCCAGCTTTCATAGCTTTTGAGATACCATCTAAAGAAAGCTTAGCTGTATCTCTATCGTTATATTCCAAGGCAGCCATAATATCTGTGTTTTTTGAAAGAGTAATAGCATTTGTTAAACCAATATTCATTTTTGATTTAATTCTTTCTTTAATTAAAAGTTCAAAATGTTTTTTTGTATTTATTTGTATCTCTTTATCCATGTTAGAGATCATATAATATGAAACTGCAATTGCAAATAGTATAATAAATATACCTGCTATAATAAGTTTTGTTCGAATTTTATTTGCTATAGATTCTGAATTCATCTCAAACCTTTTTAATATATGAAGCTTTATTCTAGCGATTATAAACTTAATTTATTATTGATTTTTTATATTTAATACCTTACATGAAACTATCGTTTTTGGGGATTGCAAAGCAATAATATCATCTTCTTTTAAATCTTCCAGTTTTATTATTTTATTTTTTAAAGTTATCTGAGCATAGCCATTTAACTCTTTTTTACTTGGATGATTAGATTCTATTGCATTTTTTAATAAATTAATACTATTTTGTTTATTATTTAAAATAGTACTCATATAACTATCATAATTTTTCTTCATTAATTTTATTTGCTCTTCAATAAAATTAAATTTTGATTTTAAAGAGTTTTGTTCAAAAAGAGATTTTATATTATCTAAACTATTTTGTTTTTGTGAAACTAAATTTTTAAATCTAATACTTAGGTCACTCTCTAAATTATCTAAATATATTCTATGTTCATTTATATCAGGAAGTGCAATTTCCATTGCATTTGATGGTGTTGCAGCTCTAATATCAGCTACAAAATCAGAAATTAAAAAATCTATTTCATGACCAACAGCAGAGATAATTGGTTTTGAGCATTCATAAATAGCAGTCGCAACTAACTCCTCATTAAATGCCCATAAATCCTCTAAACTTCCCCCACCTCTTCCAACAATCAAAAGATCAACATCTAAAGTTTGAGCATACTTTATTGATTTTATAATATCATATTTTGCTTCTTCTCCTTGCACTAATGTTGGTATTAATACAAGTTCAACTAAAGGCCATCTATGAGTAGCTACTTTTTTCATATCTGCAATTGCTGCACCCGTTGGAGAGGTGATAAGTGCTATTTTTTTAGGATATTTTGGTAATGCTTTTTTTATTTCAGGATTAAAATACCCTTTTGCTTGAAGTTTTGCTTTTAATTGTTCATAAGCTAGAGCTAATGCCCCTTGTCCAGAAGGTTCAATTTTATTACATAAAAGTTGATAACTTCCCCTTGGTGTATAAACAGTAATAGTCCCTGTAATAGTGATTTTTTGTCCCACTTCCAATTGAAACTTCAAATACTTTGCATTACCTTTAAACATAACGCATGAGATAGTAGAATTTTCATCTTTTATAGAAAAATATATATGTCCAGAATTATGATAAGTTAAATTAGAAATTTCCCCTTCAACATAAACATTTATAAATGTTGTTTCTAATAAAGATTTTATTTGAGTATTTAGTGTGGAAACAGATATTGCAGAATTCAAATTTTTCCTTTATTATCGTAAGAAACTATATTTTTCTTGCGATAATTAAAGTTGAGATTTTCATTGAGAAATCTTTAGTATAAATAGGTTCAAGTCCTGCTTGTTTTAACTCTTTGCAAAGATTTTCAGTTGTTAAAAACTCATCAATTGAGTTTGGAAGATAAGTATATGCAGCTTTATTTTTAGAAATTAGTCCTCCTAATGTAGGCAATACTTTATTCATATAAAAGTCAGTTAAATGATCTAAAACAGAAGTCTTTTCTTTTTTAGTAAACTCAGAGATTACAACAAGACCACCTTTTTTTAGAACTCTTGAGAATTCATCAAAAGCTTCTTGTCTTTGAACAACATTTCTAATTCCATATGAGATTGAGATGATATCAGCACTGTCATTTTCTAAAGGCATTTGTGCAGCACCTGCTTCAATAAATTTTACTTCAGGAAGTTTTTGTTTTGCTACATCCATCATTCCAACACTTGGATCTACACCTACAATATTATCTAACAAAATACCATTATCTTTTGCAATTCTTTGCCAAAACTCTATCATATCACCTGTACCACAAGCAACATCAACAATTCTTTCTATCTCATTTTTATCATAAAGTTCAAAAGCTTTGTTACAAGCTTTGTTTCTCCATGATTTATCAATCCCAAGACTTAATACTCTATTTGCAATATCGTATGTTCCTGCAATTTCATTAAACATAGTTACAATTTTTTCTTGTTTACCCATTCATATTCCTAAATTTTATAATAAATATTTACCTACAAAAAGACCAGCAATAAAGCCAACATTTAACATGATAATAATATATAATATTGAAATCTTTTTATCTTTTTGTGGAATTTGTTTTAATACTTTTTTTTGTTCAATAATTGAATCATCTAATGATCTTCTTGCATAATCTATATTATCAAAAGAGTTTCTAAGGCTAAGCTCTGCTAGTTCAAGTCTTTCAACTATCTCTTTAGCCTGTTTAAATGTCATATCACTCATTTTTTAATATTTAACCAATTATCTAAATCATAAAATATTTTATTAAGTGTTCCTAATACATAATCTTTTGCTTCTGTTTGTATTCTTCTAAAGAAAAGATATTTTCTAGCACTTTCAATATCTCCTAACTCTTTTGCTTTCATAGCTTTAGCAGCAAAATCAGTATTATTGTATGCCATTTCCCATACAGTACTTCCTAAATATCTACTCATGGTAATAACTTTATCATTTTTAACAGGAAAATATTTAGGATCCTTTACAAAATCACAAATAACTGAATTACTATCTAAATATTTATGTCCAAAAAAGTTTATAAATTGCTCTTCAATATAATCTGCATCCATAGAAATCGCTCTATTTAAAGCAAAAAGAATATTGTTATCTAGATTTTGTTCAATTTTTTTAATTTTTTTCAAAGTTGCAATAGCATTTTTACCATCTAATTCCCCATCACCTAGAGGAATAATCCATTTTATATTACCAAACGAACCAACTTTTTTAATCTCTTCTAAAACTAAAGAGGAGGTTTTATTTCCACCTACATCAACAATAATCTCATGATTATCATCCATTAAGATAAGTTCATCTAATTCTGTAAGTTTGTTAGTCCCTAACATTCTTTTATCAACAATTTCAGTTCTTGTAAAAGATTTACTGTCATTATTCTCATCATCAATTTCTATGTAAGTTACTTTTTTGCCATGTTTTTTAAAAAGATACGGTGCAATTACTTGCATTGCAACTGTAGATTTACCAACACCACCTTTTGTTTGTGGAATAATAATCATTCTTCACCCTTACTTAATTTATTAATTTTCATAAATTCAACAATTTTTCCATGGAATCTGCAATATATTTTATTTAGAGGTATATCATAACCATAAAGTTTGACAATTTTATCCAAATTTTCATTAATTCCATATTCACACCAGCTTTGTAAATCTTCATAGTTATCAAATTCAAAACCTACAAATGAGACTAATTTCTGAGTATATTTATCTACAACCATAAACTCTCTATGACAAGCATAACAAAGTATTGCATCAGCTGTTTCAAAGCCTATTCCTTTTTGCTTTAATAACCATTGCCTATCAACTTCTTTTAAAAAAGTTTCGAAATTGACAAACTCATCAATGATATTTTTTGCTAAAAGTTTTAATCTTTGAGATTTTTGATTCTTAAATCCACTAGGAGTTATTGCTTCTATGAGCAACACTAAATCAACATCAATTAAAGCTTCTAAAGAAAGAAGATTTAATTTCTTTAAATTGGAAAGTGATCTCTCTACATTTATCCATTTTGTATTTTGAGTCAATATTGCACCAATTAAAATCTCAAAAGAGTTTTCATTTGGCCACCAATACTCATTATGATTTTCTAAAAGGTTTTTATTTTTTAAAAAAGCTAGCAGTTCAAAACTATTAGAGATTTTAGTTGATAATTGCATCTGTTTTTATTATTTCATCTTTATCGCAATATTTTTTTAGTTTAAAACTGTTAATAGCTTTACCCTCTTCTATATCTATTAGCATCATTTGTAAAATTGATTTACAAGAATTAGGAACTTCAAAATGTCCACCTAATCCAGTAGTTACTTTTTGAATTGGCACATTTTCATTCATTCCTATCACATTATCTCTACAACCTGTTAAACCAATATCTGTAAGGTATGCTGTATTATCTGTGATTTCTAAGTCGTCAGTACCAATATGAGTATGAGTTCCACAAACTGCACTAACTTGACCTTTTAACATCATAAAAATAATTCTTTTTTCACTTGTAGCTTCTGCATGAAAATCTACAAAAATATTTTTAATATTTTGCTGTTTTAAATCTTCCATTATCTTTTTTACCCAATTAAATGGATTTTCAACCATTGGCATACCAAATTGTCCCATTAGGTTTATAACAGCTAGTTTTTCATTATTTACTTCAACAACTTTAATACCAGAACCAGGTACCCCTTCAGGGTAATTATCTGGTCTTAAAACCTGTCCAGTTTCAAGAAGTGCAAACATCTCTTGTTTTTTATCAAAAGAGTGGTTTCCACCTGTAATAATATCTATTCCTGCTTTTAATAACTCATTACAGTTTTTTACAGTAAGTCCAAATCCATGACTTGCATTTTCACCATTTGCTATTACAAAATCAATATTATATTGATCTTTTATTTTAAAAAGATTCTCTTTAATAATTTTTCTGCCTGGACGTCCAACGATATCACCAATAAATGCTATTCTCAAAATCTACCCTATAATATAAATTGTGAAATTGTATCGAGACTAGTATTAGTTTTCACTTTCTTTTATCATTTAGCTTTTTGAAGTTTGATTTCAAATACTGCACCATCATCTTGATTATATGCTTCCATTATACCTTCTTGCTCATCAACTATTTTTTTTGCAATATTAAGTCCTATACCCATTCCACTGTGTTCTTTTGAGCTTATAAAAGGTTCAAATATTTTGGCTAATATTTCTTTTTTTATTCCACCTGCATTATCTATAAATTTAGTGATAATAAAATCATCTTCTTCATATATTCTTATATCTAATCTTCTATTTTCATAACTTTCTATCTTTTTTAATTCATCTAAAGCATTATTTATAATAATAATCCATACTTGTTCAAGTCTTTGTTTTTGAATTTTTGCAAAAAACTGCATCTCATCTTTTTTTATATTTGTAAGTTTAAACTCATTATCATTTAAATATATTCTTGAAATCTGTTTAGAAACATTGTATGCCATAGTTAAAGAAGTAACCAAAGTAGAAAATACATTTGTTTTTTCTTTTATTTCTGAAGAGGTTTGGGACATCTCTCTCATAGATTCAACAATCACTGATATTCTTGATATTGCATCTGAAATTTTTGTACAACTCTCAATCATTTCATTTTTTAAATTCTCATCATCTACATCATCAATATCCATTTGTAACATTTCAAAATTACCTTTTAAATATGTAAGTGGAGTATTTATTTCATGAGTTATACCTGCTGCTAAAGTTCCAATAGAAGTAAGCTTTACATTTTTTAATCTTTCTTCTTGGTGAGCTTTATCTTTTTGAATATTTTTCTTAACTTCCTCATATACTCTTTGCTCAAGATTTTGATTTAACTCTTGAAGCTTTCTTTTATCCTCTAATGAATTAAAAACAACTACTACATTAGATCTATCTGGAAGTATTTTCAAAGAAAGATTTAAATATATTTCACCTTCGTTTTTTGTAATAAATATGAATTCCATATCTGATATAGAACCAAAATCCTTTAAATCTTTTAATATTTTTTCTAATAAATTTTTATTATTAGTATTTATTAAATCAAAAATATTTATTGAAGTGATTTCATCATTTTTATATCCAAGCATATTACAAAATGCCAAATTTGATTTTTTGATATTTCCTTCTAAATCTATTAAACTAATACCACTATATACATTTTGAAATATTACATTCAATTGTTCAATTTGATAATATAAATCTTCATATAGTTTCTCAACTTTTTTATTATCACTAATATCTTTTCTAATAATTGTGTATGATTTAAGTTTTGTTCCTTCATAATCAGTTTTTATATATGATTCAACCCAATACTCTTCCCCATCTTTTTTCTTAGCTAAAACTTCACCTCTCCATTCCTTTGTTTCAGGTAATTTATCAAAAACCTCTTTTTTGATTTGTTTATATCTATCTTTTGAATAAAGGATAGAATAATGTTGACCTAAAAGTTCCTCTTTTTGATACCCATAAATTTCACAAAAATATGAACTAACATCTTCAATTATATGTTTTTTACTCATCTTTAAAAACATTATATGCTTATCAATTATCTCTAAACTCTCATCTAATTCGAGAGTTTTCTTTTTGATTGAATTATATAAAGAATCTTTTTCTATCAGTAGTTTTTCATTTATATTTGAAATAGGAACAGTTAACAGTAAAGATAAAACCAATGATATAATTAGAGTTAATATAGATACAATTAAAATTTCGTATAAGTATAAATCAATAAATTCATTTAGATTTAGATTTTCAAAACTATTTAAAAAAATTAAATAATTATTTTTATCTATATCAACAAATTTATATATATAATTATTTTGAAAAACGAGTTCTTTTTTATAAACTATCTCATTTAGAAATGTAAGATTATCTTTTAAATTTATATTTGGATAATAATACTTAGACCAAGTATATTTATTTGTTTTATCAAAAATGATTTGGTTATTTTTGTCAATAACATATGAAAATTTTTTTAAAGAATTTATTAAATCATTAATATTTATCTCTAAAAATATAATATAACCATCTACCTTTTTTGCAATTTTCAGGCTATGAACTAAGGGATATACAATATCTTTATTGGTAGTTTTTAAATCAATATTACTAAAATAAGTTTCATTTTTATCTATAGAGGATAAATATTTATAGTAATCTTTATCTTCAAACTTATTATCTTTTGTAGCATTTAATAAAACTTTATAGTTTTTATCCAAAATTGAAATCTCTAAGATATTCATGTGAGAATCTATAATAGTTTTTAAGTAATCTAAAAGTTTCGAATTACTCATATTTTCTATTGAATTTAATCTTTCAATCGAGTTTATAATATTTTTATTTTCTTTTTTTATTTTTTTTATTTTTATTTTTATGGCATCAATATTTGAAGAAAAAGTTTTTATACTATTTTCTTTAACTTTTTCTTCTATAATTTTATATTCAAAATATCCTAAAAATAGTAATATTATGGTACCAAACAATAAAAAGGTAAAAAATAGTTTTGTAGAAAATTTTAATTTCATATAAATTCTCTTTTTTCACTTCTTTTATCTTTTATTTTTAACTCTATAAAAAAACAACATCCATTTTCTATATTTTCAACCCACATCTTTCCATCAGATTTTTCTATAATAAGTTTTGCAAGATATAAAGGTAAGCCTTCAACTTTAGTATGATATTTTGTACTAAAGTTATAATCAAATATCTTTGGAAGTATCTCTTTTGGAATTCCACCTGCATTATCTGATATTTTTAGTGTGGCTGTATCTTCCCCTTCTATTAATTGAATAGTTATTTTTTTATCTTCAATCTTTTTACTTTTGAAAGCATCAATTGAGTTTATAACAATTCCCGATACAACTTTTTTTAAATCATAAAAAACACCATAGTTTTCTATAGAATCATCCCCTTTAAATTCAAAAACAATATTTTCATCACTAAAAGAATCTATTGCAGATTTAATAACCTCATATATGTTATATTTATCATTTTTATCACTATCTATAAATAACTTTCTAAACTCATTTAGGTTTATTGATAAATATTTGATCTCTTCTTTTTGATTTAATATAAACTCTTTCAAATCATTTTTTGTATATCTTGCTGTATCAACTCTATTTTCAAACTCCAATAGGTTTGAACTTATATTTGATATAGGTTTTTTCCACTCACTTGAAAAAGTATCTAGTATTTGACTCATCAATTTAATTTTAGATTCATCAACTTTTAATTGGTCAATTGTTTTTATCTCATTTAATTTAAAAAACAACTCTTTTTTTAATAAACTGTTTACTTTTTGTAATTGTTTCTCATCAGTAATATTTACTTTAATTGCTCTATAACCTATAATTTTTTTATTAAAAGAATATATAGGAGAGATAACACCTTTCTCCCAATAAGAATTTCCATTTTTATCTAAATTTTTAATTTCACCTTCCCAAGTTTTGCCCTGAGATATTTTCTCCCACATACTTTCAAAAAACTTCTTTGAGATATCTGGATTTCTAACAATACTCATAGGTCTTCCAATTATTTCATTTTTTTTATATCCACTAATATCACAAAAAGCTTGTGAACAATAAGTAATTATACCTTCTATGTCTGTTTCAACAAAGATTACATACTTATCAATACTTTTTGTTATGCTATTTAGTTTTAATTGTAGTTTATAAAAAAGTTTTTTTCTTCTATTGTATTGATCAAATACAATAAAAATAAATAATAGAGAAAAAATTGTAAATAACATTAATAAATTGTATTTGTATAAGATTTCTGAATAATTAAAAAATTTAGTAGTAAAAACAATATATCCTATTTTTTCATCTGAAAAATATTTAGAGATTGGAATAAAACTATTTAAATATGTTTGATTATTTTTTATTGAAATTAAATTAAATCTAATTTCTTTGTTTAGATTAGCCTCAATTTCACTTTTATCTAAATTATTAGTGTTTCTACTACCAAAAAATGATTTTTTGTAAAGATAGTTTTTATCATAACTATATGGTAAATAATTTTCTAAAAATTTTGCATCTAAATATTTTTCTAAAATAGATTTTTTAAAGATATATTTTACATTTATATCTTCATTTATAAATATTTTATGGGAAAATTTAGATAAATCAATTGAAGTTTCAAAAATACCTCGAAGAGAATGGTTTTCATCAAGTAAGGGTTTAAATATTTTTAATGAAACACTTGCATTTGAAACTACAATAGATGATATATCTTTTTTATTTTTAACAATATCTTTAAAAATTTTTTTATATGAATCTGTTAAATCTATTTTTTCAATCTTATATTTACTACTATAAATAGGTTTAAAATTTTTTGAATAAATAGATATTTCATCAATATTATAAGTTTTAAAAAATCTTGATAAATCATTTAGACTATTTTTAATAAAATTAATATCTTCTAGAGACTTATTATCATCTTTTACTAGTAAATTATTTAACTTACTATTACTAATAATGTGATTAAAAAAGAGTATTTCATTATACTCTTTCATATTTTGTAGGTATTTTTGGTAAATATTATCAAGCTTTAAAGTTGTATTTTTTAAAACTAAATTTTTTTCTTTATTTTCAAAAGTCTTAAAAAATACTACAATAATTACAACTAAAACAACAGCTAAGAGAATATACCAATTTAATAATCTCTTAAAATACATAAGTTTAAGAATCTAATATATTTTTAATCTTTGTTTCTAACGCTTGCAAAGAAGAAAAAGGTTTCATTACATAATTTGTTGCACCCTCTTTATGAGATTTTAAAACTTTATCTAATGTAGAATATGCAGTCATCATACAAACTTTCTGAGAAGGATTTTTTTCAATAATTTTTTCCAAAGCTTCTAATCCAGTCATTTGTGGCATCATAATATCTAAAAGAATTAAATCATATTTACCTTTTTCTACAGAATCAACTGCTACAACAGGGTTTGAAAATGTTGTTACTTTATATTTTCCCACTTTTCCTAAATATTTTTGTATCATACCTAAAATTTCAGTTTCATCATCAACAACTGCTATTTCATAAATTTTATCACTCATTTTTTCTCCATTTATTCATCAAAAAGCTTAGATGCAGCTTCTTTCATAATCAAATTATTTTTCTCTTCTAAAATTCTGTCTAAATAAATAAATACTTGCTCACTTGAATCTTCAACGAACTCTATTTTTGTTTCAATCAATTGTTTAGAGCATGAAACAGAATGTCCAGAACACTCTTTAGCTAATGAATTAGCTTCATCATGTACAATTGAATGGTGTTTTTCAAGATGTTTATATGAAGGAACCATACTAAACTCTTCTTTACCTAATCCAGTTTCATACCATTTACCAAGTCTACAATTATGGTGGTCAACAGGATTAAAGTTATGTTCTCCACCAAATATTAATTGATATAAATTATTTTTATATATTACATGGTCTAATTTAGCTAAGTTTATAAATATTTTATTAGAAATACTTTCAACTTCATAAACAGCTCTGTTAGCATTTCTTTGGAAACTATTCATTAATTCACTTAAAACCAAAACTCTATCTTTAGTTTCATTTACTACAACAGCAACACTTTCAGAACTCTTTTTAATTCTTCCTGTTTCCATTTGGATTGAATCTACTACATTTTTTATTTGAGTTGCAGCTTCTGCTGATCTATTTGCGAGATTTCTCACTTCTTGTGCAACTACTGCAAAACCTTTTCCTGCTTCACCAGCAGTTGCAGCTTCAACTGCTGCATTAAGTGAAAGAATATTTGTTTGAAATGCTATTTCTTGAATAATATTAATAACATCTGAAATATCTTTACTTTTTGAAACTAAAGAACTAACAACTTCATGTTCAGTTTCAATTTCACTGTGTAATTTTTCAGTATCTTGAACAATATTATTAGTAAGATTTAACCCTTTTGTAGAACCATCAGCTGTATCTTTAGATTCTGTCATCATTGATTTCAATTCATCTAATAAACTCAAATATGTATTTTGTGTAGAAGATAAAGAGTTAGTCATATTTTTATTGTGTCTTTCCAATAAACCGCCATCTTTTTTATCATGAATTGAAGTTTGTTTTAACGATACAATTGTGTAGTCATTAAATTGTTTAATTGCTACGGAAGCTTCACAATCATTTAAGATAACTCGATCTGAAGATTCTTTAACTGCATTTAATACAATTTTTTCATCTACCCCATGTTCAATAGTATTTTTATTTCTAAAAAAAACTTCATCATTTTTTCCAAATACTATTAAACCTTCGCTTTGAGAGAAGCCTGCCATTTGAACATAAATATCAAGTTCTTCTTTTATTTTATTTAATTCATCACTTGATATTGAACTTTTTAACTCTTCTTGTAAAGATTCAATCTTTTGATCTTTTTGTTGTAGTTGTTCTTTTAACCTTTCTATCTCATTTTTTAATTGGAGATTCTCTTCCTCTTTTACTTTAGAACCTGAAAAAAACATTAAACTCAGCCTTTAGTTTGTTTTATAATTTAATATTATAACTTTTTTATATTCATTTTGCAATATTATTTTTATAATTTATTAAACATTTATAATATTATTACTTCAACATTTTAGCTTTATATATCCAAAAATAATAAATGATTTTAATTTTTTTTCTAAATAAATATAATCTTAAATATAGCTTTAAAGTAATTTATATTAAGAATAAAACTGTAAAATATAGTTTACTTTTTATTTTTTATTAAACAAAAGGATTTTCTTGAACTCAAAATTAAATAAACATGTTTTTTTTACATCATCTGGAATAATTGCTTTATTAGCATTATTTGCTTCAATTTTTCCAAAATTTGCAGATTCATTTTTCAAAAACTTACAAAATGTAATTGTACAAAATGGAAGTTGGTTTTATGTTCTAACTGTAGCTATTATTTTAATCACTGTATTTTACTTGGCATTATCAAAATACGGTGATATTAAATTAGGTCCTGATCATTCTACAGCAGATTATTCATATCTTTCATGGTTTGCTATGCTTTTTTCAGCAGGGATGGGTATTGGTCTTATGTTTTTTGGTGTTGCTGAACCAGTAATGCATTTTTTAAACCCACCTGTGGGAGAAGGAAGTACAATTGAGGCTGCAAAAGAAGCTTTGAGAATCACATTTTTTCACTGGGGACTTCATGCTTGGGCAATATATGCAATTGTTGCAATTATCTTAGCATTTTTTAGTTATAGACATAACTTACCTTTAACATTAAGATCGGCACTTTATCCTTTAATTGGAGATAAAATATATGGACCTATTGGACATGCTGTTGATATTTTTGCAGTTATTGGTACTTTATTTGGGGTTGCCACATCTTTAGGTTATGGTGTTCTTCAAGTAAATACAGGACTTAACTATTTATGGGATATACCAGTAAGTCCCACTTCACAAGTTATTTTGATTATTGGAATAACTGCTCTAGCTACACTTTCAGTAACAACAGGACTTGATAAAGGTATCAAAATTTTATCAGAGATAAATCTTGTATTGGCCGTGTTACTTTTACTTTTTGTTTTAGTTGCAGGAAATACTATTTTCTTACTTCAAGCATATGTACAAAATGTTGGGGATTATGCTTCAAACTTATTAAAAAGTACCTTTAATCTTTTTGCTTATCAAAAAACAGATTGGATAGGTGGTTGGACTATTCTCTATTGGGCATGGTGGATATCTTGGTCACCATTTGTTGGTTTATTTATTGCAAGAATTTCTAGGGGTAGAACAATTAGAGAATTCACACTTGGTGTTCTTCTTGTTCCAACAGGATTTACTTTGATGTGGATGACTTTTTTTGGTAACTCAGCTATTAGTCTAATTTTAGATGACGGATTCGTTGCCTTTGGAGAAATTGTTAAAAATAATGTACCTGTAGCAATATTTGCATTTTTAGAGCACTTTAGTTTTAGTGGTTTAACTTCAATTGTGGCAACAGTTATGGTAATTGTATTTTTCGTAACATCATCAGACTCAGGTTCTATGGTTATTGATATGCTTTGTTCAAATGGAAATGATAAGACACCTATTTGGCAAAGGGTTTATTGGGCTGTAGGAGAAGGGGTAATTGCCTCTATATTAATTTTAGTTGGTGGATTAAGTGCTTTACAAACAATGACTATTGCTAGTGCCCTGCCCTTTTCCATTGTCTTATTAATTGCCTGCTATGGTTTAATGAAAGCCTTAAGAGTAGATATAGCAAAAAAAGAGAGTTTATTATATAGTCCAACTCAAATCACAACTACAAGTAATACTGCTGATTGGGATGCAAGGTTAAGTAATATAATTGATTTCCCATCTAAAAACAATGTAAAAAGGTTTATTCAAAAAATTGCATCTCCTGCTATTACTGATGTTGCTGAAGAGTTAAAAAAACATGAATTAGATGTTTCTATAAATGAAAGTGATGAGGGGATATCTCTAACTGTCTTTCTTGGAGAAGAAGGAAACTTTGGAGAAAACAAAAACTTTATTTATAAAGTTAAACTTGTACCTAGAGTTAAACCAAGTTTTGCAGTTGATGAAAAAGATGATAATGAAAGAAGCGAAGAAGAACTATATTATTGTGCAGTTGTACACCTAATTGAAGGTGGACAAGATTACGATATTATGGGATGGTCAAAAGATGGAATTAGAAATGATATAGTTGACCATTATCAAAAACATATGCACTTTATCCATTTATTAAGTTAGTAACAAAAAGTTACTAACTTATATTAAATTCTATTTGCACAAGATACAGCACTAGAAAAAGCAAACTGAAAGTTATAACCTCCAAGTTCACCTGTAACATCTAAACATTCACCTAAAAAATATAAATCTTTTTGTTTTAAACTTTCCATAGATTGAAAATCTATTTCATCAGTAGATATCCCACCTTTTGTAACTTCGGCTTTTGTATAACCAAAATTACCCGCAGGGGAAAACTCATAGTTATGTATTGTCTCAAGGCTTTTTAACTCTTCAATATTTAACTTATTACAAGGTTTATCCTCAACTTTAATTGAGTTTAAAAACTCTTGCATAAATCTTTTAGGAAGTGGAATTCTTGAACTTATCAAGGCATTTCCAGTTAAAAGTTTTTTTATTTTTTTATTTGGTAAAAAATCAAAACTCATTTTTCCTTTTTTCCAATATAAGGAACTATTTAAAATTATTGGACCAGAACACCCTTTATGTGCAAAAAGTAAAGAACCATAAAAAGATTTATTTTCAACTTTTGCTTTTGCCATAATAGATAAACCACTTAATTTTTTAAACCAAAATTGCTCTTTTTGTACTGTAAATCCTACAAGTGCAGGATTTAATTTTGTAACTGTATGTCCAAACTTTTTTGCTATATCAAAAGCAATACTTGATGCACCTAAACCTTCATAGGATAAACCACCACTTGCAACTACAAGTTTTTTTGCTTTTATATTTTGACTATCTGTCTTAATAGTAAATATTTCATTAAAATCTACATCAACAACTTTTGTATTTAAAAATTTTTTCACATGGCTAGTTGTTTTTGAAAACATATTTATCACATCTTGAGAGGATTGACAAAAATATGTACCTTTTACTATTTTTGGATTTATTTTGGGATATACACCGTTGTTATTTAGAAAATTCAATAGATCTTTATTTGAAAACTCTTTCAAAACAAAAGAGCTAAGTTTCCTATCCCCTAAATAGTTATCACTACTTACTTTTTCATTTGTAATATTGCATTTAGCTCCACCGCTAACTTTTATTTTTTGTCCTATTTTAGAGTTGCTTTCTATTAAACAAATATTTCTATTTTTTATTTGTGAGGCAAACATTAAACCACTTGCACCAGCTCCTATAATAGCTATGTCGTAAACTATTTCTCTTCCTTTTTACAAATAAAAATATTTTTATTGTCTTTGTATTCATACTCTAAAATATAGTTATTCGCTTTTAAAATATTATTAACAATATATAAACCTAATCCAAATGAATTTTTAATTTTTTCTTCATTGGCAAAAAATGGTTCATAATACTTTTCTAAATCAAATTCTAACTCTTTTCCACTATTTTCAAAAATTATATCTTCATTGCTATTTTTTATAATAACTTTTCTATCATCTGAATATTTAATTGCATTGTCAATTAAATTTTTAATAGCTATAGAAAAAAGTTTAAAATTGATATCAAGCTTTACATTCTCAAAATCTTCTATTACTAATTCATCATCTAACATCAAAATATCTTTTGCATTATCAATAATATCATCTAAAAAATAATGTTTTTTTTCAATATTTTTTGAAGAAGATATTAATTCCTCAATTGAAGCAAATTCATTAATTAAGGATTCTAACCTATTAAATACCTCTTTTAGTTTCTCATAGTTTTCTTCATTTCTTTCCAATTCTGTAAGAAACTTCCCTTTTGTGATTGGAGTTTTTAATTCATGCATTATATTTCTAATAAATACATTTCTAGCTTCTTTTAATTTTTTTAATTTTTTAGCACTAAGTTTAAACTCTTTTGCTAATAAAGACACCTCATCTTTTCTATTTGTATCACAACATTCAAAGTCAAAATTTTCTTCCCCTAAGGTACTAACCTTATCTTTTAGTATTTTTATTGGCATAAGTTTTCTTAGGGTTACAAGAAAAGATAAAATCAAGGTGATTAATATTATTGCAAAACCTAAAATTATATATATTTTAGAATCTACAGTTAAATCATTTTTATCTTCAATTAAAAATGTATTATTTCGTTTTTTAAGATATAAATATTGCTTATTATTTAATTGTAAAACTCTAAAAAGTATATCTTTGTATCTTCTCTGCACTAAAATTTTTGTTTTTGGATTGTATGTTACACCATTTATCGAAGGCATTTCTGAAATCATATTAAAATTAAGTGATTTTAAACTTTCATAAAATCTTTCATCAAAACTGCCATTTCGAAAATGATGTTTAAAAATCATTTGTGATACTGGTCGATATTTTTCAAATAAATAATGTTCTACTCTTTTTTGATTTCCAATCATTAAAATACCAAAACTAACTATAACTAGTAATATGGAAATGAAAAAACTTATTGTTATTGTAAAAAATATTGATTCTCTATTCATTTGTAAACTTGTACCCCATTCCTCTAATTGTATGTAAATATTGCGGTTCTTTTGGACTCTCTTCTATTTTATGTCTTATTCTATTTATAATAACAGCTAATGAACCTGAACTTTCATAATCTGAATTCATTAAATCTGAATTTTCAAAAATATCTTCTCTACTTATTACAAAACCTTCCCTTTTTATCATCAATGACAAAACCTCATATTCAGCAGCAGTCAATTTTATATATTTACCATCTTTTGTAATCTCTTTTTTTTCTAAATCAAGATTGAAAAGTTTAGATTTTTTCTCTTTTACATCCTCATTATTATGATTAAATCTTCTTAAGATTGTTTTTATTCTAACTTCTAGTTCCCTTGGATCATAGGGTTTTGGTAAATAATCATCAGCACCTAATTGTAAAGCAGTTACTTTGTCAGTTATATCACTTCTAGCACTTGATATTATAATCGGTATATCAAAATTTTTTACAACCTCTTTACAAACATCCAAACCATCCATTCCTGGAAGAGTTAAATCTAAAATTATTAGATCGAATTTATTTATTCTTAGACTACTTAGAGCCAAATATGGCTCCTCATAGTTTGTAACTTCAATATTATACTGCTTTAAGTATTGGGTTAGAACTTCTGCTAATTCTAAATCATCTTCTACCATAGCAATTTTTATCAAAATCTCATCCTTTTATTCATCATTGTACTCATTCTTTCTGCTCTTAAATCCATAAGAACTTTTAATTGTTCTTTTTGTTCAGAAGTTAAGACTTTATACACTTTATCAATCATTTCAGCTTTTGATTCTAGCATATTATCTCTTTTTTGTTTCATTATTTGAATATATTTCTCTTTATCAAAGCCTTCTTTTGTAAAAGCAACTGTAGGTCTTGTTCTTTTTTTCATTAACTCTTGTTTGATACTTTGAATATCTTTCATTTGTTCAGAAGTTAAATTTAAATCTCTTAAAAGACTCATTACTCCATGACTTCTCATTTTTTTTTGTTTTTTCATCATCATAGAATTGTTCATTCCACTAGGACAACTCATACCTTTTTGCATACTTTGCATATTTCCACCATATGCATAAAGACCAGTTCCTAATAATCCAGTAAGTGCTACTGCCATTAATACTTTTGTTTTCATCTCAAATCCTTTTGTCAATTTAAGTAACTTTTCATTTGCTACATTGAAATTATGACATCAAGTATTTAACTCATTTTTAATTATTTATTAACGTCAACTTAACAAGAATTTCTCAATTTTTTTTAATTTGTTTAAAATGCACACTTTTTCACTACTTTTTTTCATTATAATTTCATCAGTAAGTGAATCTATAAGCTTTTAGTTTGTAGACATTTAGTACTTTATACTCCTTGTAAAAGGAAAGAATTCATTCCCTCCCCCCTATTCTTTCCTTTTATTTTCTTAAATATTTCAAAGTTGTATCAATAATATCATCGTCATCTTTACTAGGACTTTTGATTGTTTCTTTAGTATCATCACTTTTTGTAAATGTTACATTCATCTCATATGAACTAATTGTTTTAATAGATTTTGATAAGGCAAGAATTTTTATAATAATAAGTTCTAAGAATTGTTTTGTTGGAGTATCAGGTTTTCCAAATCTATCCTCCATCTCTTCTTCTATTATATAAACTTCATCTCTATTTTGACATTTTGATAATCTTCTATATAATTCAAGTCTAACTCTATCTTCAACTATATAATCACTACTAATATATGCTGAAATTGCAAGTTTAATATCAACGGTTTTAGCTTCCTCTTTTGTATCTCCACTAAGAGTTGCAAGTGCATCTTCTAACATCTTAAGATATAAGCCATAACCAATTTGTTTGATATGACCACTTTGGGCTTCACCAATAATATTTCCCCCACCTCTAATCTCTAAATCTTGATGGGCTAAAGCTGTACCACTTCCTAAATATGAGTTTGATTCCAAAGCTACAAGTCTTTTTATAGCATCATTTGTAATTTTCTTTTTATCTTCAACTACATAATAACAAAAGCCCTCTTTATCACTTCTTCCAACTCTTCCTCTTAATTGGTGTAGATCTGCAATACCAAATCTATCTGCTCCATCAATTATTATTGAGTTTGCATTTGGAAGGTGAAGACCAGACTCTACAATGGAAGTAGCTAGAAGAATATCAAACTCTTTATTATCAAATCTTTCAACAATTTTTTCAGCATCTGCTGGTTTTATTTTTGAGTGAATTACTTCAATTTTGATATTTGGTACAACCTCTTCTATATCTGCTTTTTTTGCATCTATTGAAGCTATATTATTATGTACATAAAAAAGTTGTCCACCTCTTCTTTTTTCCCTTAAAATAATCTCTTTTATAAGTTTATCACTATACTCTTTTACATAGGTTCTAACCCCTAGTCTTTCTTGTGGGGGAGTTAAAAGCGAACTCATCCCTTTTAATTTACTAAGAGCTAGATTTAAAGTTCTTGGAATTGGTGTCGCACTCATAGAGAAGATATGAACATCATCCCTTAAAGCTTTTAATTTCTCTTTTTGTTTTACTCCAAATTTATGTTCTTCATCTATTATTACAAGTGCTAAATTGTTAGTTTTTACACTAAGTAAAGAGTGGGTTCCTATAACTAGTTGTAATTTTCCACTTGCTAAATCTTTTTTGATTTGGGTTTTCTCTTTTGCTGTACTTTTACCATCAAGTTTAGCCATTTTGATTCCATAGTTTTCAAATCTTTTTTGAATCCCATGAAAATGTTGAGAACAAAGTAGTGTTGTGGGACATACAAAAATAGCTTGGTATCCATCTAAAACAGTTGCTAATAAAGCATTCATAGCAACTTCTGTTTTACCAAATCCAACATCTCCACTTAAAAGTCTATCCATAACTCTACCAGAACTTAAGTCTTCAAAGATTTCATTTACACTTCTTTTTTGATCTTTGGTATATTCAAAGCCAGCTGTATATACAAAATCTGTCAATAGCTTTTTGTCGGTATTTATCTTTATACCATTTACAAGTTCCCTTGCAGCTGCTATTTTTATAATATCATTTGCAATGGCAAATAACTTATCTTTTACCTTCTCTTTTAGTTTTGCAAAGCTACCTTTCCCAAGCTTATCAACAACAGCATAGGAGCTTCCATCTGCAACATATCTATCAATAGTATCTATATTTTCTACTGGAAGTAAAAGCTTGTCATCACCAGCATAAGTTACAACTACAAAATCTCTTTTTGCTCCCATTACAACAACAGGTTCAATTCCTTGATATTGACCAATACCATGTTTTTCATGAACAACAAAATCTCCATTTTGTAGCTCATCAAGTACAAGTTTTATTTTCTTTTTTCTTCTTTTTTTAATCTCTTTATTTAGTGAAATAATAACTTCATCATCACTAACAAGATTTAAAATATATGAATCAAAAACATAATTTATATCTTTGTTTGAAAGATCCAAATCAAAAGCTTTAACTTTTGCTTCTGTTGAAGAGATTATAGTTACTTTTTTATTTTCATGGAAAGTCAAGAACTCTTTTACATTTGCAGGTGCTATCTCTTGATAATTTTTAGCTTTAAAGATTTGAGGAAGAGTTAAAAACTTGTCTTTGTTTATTCTTTTATCTTCAAAAACATATACCTCTTCAAGTTCCTCTAAAGCCTCTTGAGTAATATATGAGTTTAATTTTTGTGGTAAATATTCACCCAATTCATCAAGATACCAAAACCCAAGGGAGTGGATATCTTTTATAAAAGCATCCGATTCCACTTTTTCAATTTGTTCATTTATCTCATCAAGTTTTTTTTCATCTAAGGCCAAAAAAGCTGGTGTTATTTTAAAAGTTTCAATCTCTTCTTTAAATGACTTCTGATCTTCTATATCAAACTTCCTAATACTCTCAACTTCATCATCAAATAAGGATACTCTATATCCAGTTTCACTTCCTAAAGGACAAATATCAATTATATCTCCTCTAATAGAAACCTCTGATTCAGATGTAACTATATCAACAAAATAGTATCCCCAGTTATAAAGTTTTGTTTTTAACTCTTCAATATTTAAAGTATCAGCAAAAGAGATTTCAAAAGAATCAAAACAATTCTCTTTTGGCATAGGAAATGATATTGTTCTAATGGGTGAAATTAATATTTTATTCTCTTTTTTATAAGAGTAATACTCGTTTAAAACTTTTGTTATATCTTGAAGTTCAGTTGAAAAAGATAATAAGTCATCTCCAAAATTTGCTCTAAAATCGGATAATACAAAAGATTCAAACCCTAAAAAAGAAACTATATCATTGGCAACTTGTGCTTGTTTGTCATCATTTACAACTAAAAGTTGGCAGTTTTTTAACTCTTTATTATCTTTTAAATTCTTTAGAAATTCATAAATATTTTTCAATACTACTCTTTTACTAGTTCAAACTCATTTGTATTTGTATCAAAATAATAAGCTGGATATGGTGTTTCATTAAGTAAGAATACCATATTTGCATCACCTTTAAACTCTTGTTTTTTAAGACCCTCTTTAAACACTTCTAGAATATACGCCTTTGTTGAGAAAAGTGTAGTTGAAGATTTTGCTGTATAAACAAACTCTTCCCCTTCTACTGTTTTAAACCCTTCTCTTTTTAAGTATTTTTCAAATCTCTGTTTATCTTCTAAACCTGAAATATCCAATAAAACAAGTAATTCTATTCCATTATCTTCCATAATCTATTTTTTCCTTAAGTAATAACTATACTAACAATCTAATATTAACAATTTATTAAAAACGTATTGTATTTAAATAAGGTTTAATTTGGGATTTAGAAGACTAAGTGCAAAAAAGAATCCATAGATTTAATAAAGTAAAAAAGAGAGTATATTTTACATAAGCTTTTCATTTGAAATAATAATCCCATCTTCATCACAATATATGTAATCATCTTCTTTAAAAGAGACATTTCCAAAATATAAATCAATACCCAATTGTGATGGTGTTTTATCAAAATTCCTTAAAGGACAAGTTCCTAATGCAAAAAGTCCAATATTAAACTTTCTTGTTTCCATTGTATCTCTAACAAATCCATTTATAATCAATGCCTCATAATGGTTCTTTTCTGCAAGAGTAGATAGTTTATCTCCAACAATACCATAATATGCCTCTTCTACATCAATAACTAGAATCTTATTTTTACCTGATACATTTTTTAGTATATCAATTACTGCCCAATTACTTTTTTCAATTTTAATAGTTTTTATTCTACCTTTAAATCTTTTTTTCCCTCCATAGTTTTTAAATTTGTGGGATAATACTTGAATTTTTTTATCTTGATTTTCATCACAAAGATCAGCTGTTCTATATTGTCTCATGTTATTCCTTTTTTATGTAAATTTTTATCTACTACTAAATAAAATCAATGTGTGATATTAACATTAAAGTCTGTCAATAATCTTGCAAAAAAGCCCTAAACATAGCAATAAAATAGCATTTCAAATCTCAATATAAAACTTACAATTCTGCAAGGTTCATGCCAGAATCCAATGTTAATCTTCCAGCATAAAACCAAAAAAAGGATTTAACATGATGACTAGTAAAAGAATTCTGTTTACAGATAAAATGGCAAAGACAATTTTAGCTTCAACTTTAGCACTAGGGATGCTAGTAAATGTTGCAACGGCAAAAGAGGTAAGTTTTAAAGGAAAAACTATTGAGTGGATAGTTCCTTATAAAGCTGGTGGAGGAACTGATAAATGGAGTAGATTTTATGCTCCTTTAATTTCTAAAAACCTTCCTGGACAACCAACAGTTGTAATTAAAAATATGCCAGGTGGTGGTTCAACTAAAGGTGCAAACTTCTTTGCAAAAAGAGCTTCAAAAGATGGGTTAACAATTTTTGCTTCATCTGCTTCAACTCAAATTCCATTTCTACTTGGAGATAAAAGAGTAAGATATGATTATAAAAATTGGAAAGCAGTAATCTCTTCACCAACTGGTGGAGTTGTTTATGTATCATCTAAACTTGGAGTTAATAGTATTGATGATTTAGATAAGCTTAAATCTCAAGAACTAAAGTTTGGATCTCAAGGTGCAACTTCTATGGATTTAATTGCATTACTTGCATTTGATTTATTAGATATCAAAACTCAACCAGTATTTGGTATGAAAGGTAAAAAATCAACAAGACTTGCATTTTTAAGAGGAGAAACAAATATTGATTTCCAAACTACATCTTCTTATATCAAAAATGTATTACCTGCACAAAAAGATGGTAGAGCTGTTCCTTTATTTGCATGGGGAACATTAGATGACAATGGTGATTTCCAAAGAGACCCAACTTTCCCAAATTTACCACATTTTGGTGAGGTTTATGAAAAGGTACATGGTAAAAAACCATCAGGTGCTGCATTTAAAGCATGGAAAACATTCTTTACAGCTTCATTCCCATCTCAAAAGATGATTATGTTACCAAAAGATGTATCAAATGATGTTGTTGAAACTTATCAAAATGCGATGAAAAAGATTGTTTCAGATCCAAAATTTAAAGCAATGAGTGAACAACAACTTGGTATTTATCCTCAAACAGTTGGAGAGAAAGCAGACAAACTTAAATCAACTGCAACTAATGTAAATGATGAAGATAGAAAGTGGATTCAAAATTGGTTATCTACTAACTATAGAGTTAGATTCTAATCACTAAATTAAGCCTTCCTTTTAAAAGCCACTATCTCTTTGAAGATGGTGGCTTTTTTTATTTTCACAGATTTTTAATATTACTTTTCTTACAAAAAATTGCAAGTTTCATGACAGAGTAGAATGTTAATCTTCTTTCATAAAATGAGAAGTAGTAGTACTTCGAGAAAGGATTTAAGATGGCTTTTGAAACACTTATGAGTGCATTTTCTGAATTAATGCAAGTTCACCATATGCTTTATCTACTTGGTGGAGTGTTTTTAGGAATTTTAGTTGGTATTTTACCAGGATTAGGAGGTATTGTAGGTTTTTCTATAATGTTACCTTTTCTTTATGGTATGGATCAAACCTCAGCACTAGCAATGTTAATTGGTATGGTTGCAGTTATTCCAACTTCAGATACTTTTACTTCAGTTCTTATGGGAATACCAGGTTCTTCTGCTTCTCAAGCAACAGTTCTTGATGGATATCCTATGTCAAAAAAAGGTGAGGCAGCAAGGGCTCTTGGAGCTGCATTTTCTGCTTCATTAGTAGGAGGACTTTTAGGTGCTTTAATTTTATCTATATTTATAATCTTTGCAAGAGATTTAATTTTAAAACTTGGGTCTGCTGAACTATTTATTTTAGGTATTTTTGGACTTAGTATGGTTGGAGTTTTAAGTGGTAAATCTCTATATAAAGGATTTATAGCTGCTGCGATTGGACTTCTTTTAGGATCTGTTGGGGCAGCACCAGCAACTGGTGAATTTAGAATGACAATGGATAGCTACTATTTATATGATGGAATTAAACTTGTAATTTTAGGACTTGGTGTTTATGCAGTTCCTGAAATCATCTCTTTATTAGTTGAGAATAAAAAGATTTCAAAAGCTGAAAAGCTTGGAGGAAGTTTTGTTCAAGGTATTAAAGATATGTGGATTTCAAGATGGATAGTAGCACGTTGTGCTCCAATTGGTGCTATGATTGGTGCTATTCCAGGTCTTGGGGGAAGTGTTGTTGACTGGATTGCTTATGGGCATGTTGTACAAACTTCAAAAGATAAATCACAGTTTGGTAAAGGTGATGTAAGAGGAGTTATCGCTCCTGAATCAGCAAATAATGCTAAAGAGGGGGGTGGATTAGTTCCAACACTTCTATTTGGTATCCCTGGAAGTGGTTCTATGGCTGTATTCTTAGGTGGACTTGTAATTCTTGGGATTGAACCTGGACCTGGAATGGTTAATGAAAACTTAGAAGTTTCATATATTATTATCTGGTCTTTAGCAATTGCAAATGTTGTTGGTACTGGAACTTGTATGCTTTTATCAAATAAGATTTCAAAAATCACAACTATTCCTTATGGATATGTTGCTCCATTTATGTTAATGATTATCTTCTTTGCTGCACTTCAAGCAACAAGATCTTTAGAGGATTTAATGCTTTTAATTGCAATTGGTGCATTAGGGACACTATTTAAATACTTTGATTGGCCAAGACCTGCCCTACTTATTGGTTTTGTTTTAGCTGGTACTATTGAAACATATTATTATCAAGCAGTTCAGTTTTATTCTTGGGAAATGATGGAAAGACCAGGTGTAATTATTTTAATAATATTTATGGTTGCTTCAGTTTTAATTAGTGTTTATTTTAAAAATAGAGACTCTAAAAAAGAGAAAGAATTAAATATACAAAAGGAAGAAGAAACTACAAATTATCCATACTCATTTTTTACTGGAGAATTACTATTTATTTGGTTTCTTATGGCATTTGGTCTATTTGCATTAATTGACTCTTTTTATCTTCAGTTTTTAGGTGGAATTTTCCCTATGGTAGTTAGTTCATTACTTTTACTTTTTGGAGTTATCTTGTCAATTCAAATTACATCTAAAAAGAGACAAAAAGATATTTTATCAGTTGCAATTACTGAAAATGGACAGCTTTCATCTGCATGGGTTGATATTTGGAAAAACTTTTTAATCCTTCCTATATTCCTATTAGGAACTTGGATTTTAGGTTTTGTTCCTTCATTAGCAATTCTTTTTGTGATAATTATTAGAACAAAGATGAAATCTTCTTGGTTGAAAATATTCATTATTACTGGTGTGGCAATAGGACTTCTACTATTTATAAGCCATATTATGACACTTCACCTTCCAACAGGTTTAATTTACGATGCAATAACAGGAGCATAAAATGATGAATGATTTAACAAGAATTAGCTGTATTTTATATAGATCAGGAACTTCTAAAGGTGCGTATTTTTTAGATAATGATTTACCTAAAGATAAAGATGAAAGACATAATTTAATTTTGAAGATTATGGGAAGCCCTGATATTAGACAAATTGATGGCATAGGTGGAGCAACAACAGTCACTACAAAAGTTGCTATTATATCAGTATCAAAAAGGGAAGGGATAGATTTAGAGTATAAATTTATCCAACCAAGTATAGATGAAGCAATAGCAGATGATAAACCAACTTGCGGTAATATTCTCACAGCTGTTGGGGCATTTGGGATTGAAAGAGGTTTGGTATCAGTAGAAGATGGCGAGACAACAGTAAATGTATATGATGTAAATACTGGTGCAACTATTACTCAAGTAATCAAAACTCCAAATAGAACAGTTCAATACCATGGTGACTTTGAGATAGCTGGAGTTCCTGGTACAGCTTCTCCTATAAAAATGTTTTTTAAAAATATAACTGGTGGGAAAACAGGACATTATCTTCCTACTGGAAATAAATATGATATTTTTGATGGGGTTAAGGCAACTTGTTTAGATATCTCTATGCCAGTTGTTTTTGTAAAAGCTAAGGATATGGGGTTAACAGGATATGAAACTCCAGCTGAACTTGATGCAAAAAAAGAGCTTTTTAAAAAAATAGAGTCAATTAGAGAACAAGCTTCACAAAAGATGGGCTTAGGTAGTGCAAAAGGAAATGTAATTCCAAAATTTGCAGTTGTCTCAGAGGCAAAAAATGGTGGGGATATAAACATTCGATACTTTACCCCTACATCTGCTCATCCAGCTCTTGCAGTTAGTGCAGGTTTTTGTGTAGCAACTGGTTCTTTTATAAAAGGAACTATTTTATATGAACTAAACTCTAAAAAGTTAGAAATAGGAGAACATACTGTGAAAATAGAAACACCTTCAGGAACAATCGATGTTGGAGTAAATTTTCCTACAACAAAGATAAAAGATGTAGAAGGGAAAACAACAAGAACGGCTAGACTGCTAATGGCCGGAGAGGTTTTTGTATAAAATGGACTTTTTTCATCTTCCATTAGAGCTTTTTGATATAGTTATATTAATATTCTGTTGTTTTATTGGAGCGGCAATCTCAACAACAGTTGGTTCTGGTGGAGGACTTTTAGTAATAGGAGGAATGAGTATGGTTCTTCCTCCTACCGCACTTCTTTCAATTCATGCACTTACACAATCAGGTTCAGGACTTTTACGTGCTTTTCTTTTTAGAAAATCTTTTTTTGTAAGATTTTTTGTTCTTTTTATGATTGGAAGCTTTATAGGATATATTTTAAGTATCTACTTTTTGATATCTTTACCTGAATATATAATGAAACTTTCTTTGGGAGTTGGAATTATTGTATTAAACTTACTTCCTAATTTAAAATTTGAGAAAGTCTCTAATCTTCTAATTGTAGTTTTTGGTGTAATAACAGGTTTTTTAACAATGTTTGTAGGTGTTATGGGACCTTTAATTGCAATTTTTTTATCTTCAATTTTAACAAAAAGACATCTAATAGTTGGAACTCTTGCTTGGTGTGTATCTTTTCAAAATTTTGGGAAGGCTATTATTTTTGGTGGTTTAGGATTTGATTATACCCCTTGGATATTTTTGATTCTTCTGTTAATCCTATTTTCATATTTAGGAACACTTACAGGTAAAAAACTTCTTGATAAAAGTAGCAATGAGCTATTTAAAAAAATTTTAAAAGTTGTTATACTTATATTAGGAAGTAAATTAATTTATGATGGAATTGTTTTAATGTAAGGTTTTAGTATGAGATATATCTTTTTATTTTTTATTTTGTTAAAAAGCTTGCTTTTTTCATTTGATTATCCAAATAAATCAATTGAGTTTGTAGTTGGTCTTGGTGAAGGGGGAAGTGCTGATAGAATGACAAGAAATATGGCAGCACTTCTTCAAAAAGAATTAGGTGTACATATAAATGTAAAAACTATCAAAACTAATGGTTCCTTAGATGCTGCTAATTATGTTTTAAAAGAACCCCATGATGGGTATAAAGTATTTTGTTCCACTTTTTCTCCATATCTATTAAATCTAATAATAAGTAAAAAAGCAGATTTTTCATTAAATGATTTTGAAATAATAAACCTTCAGTGGTTTGAACAAGATTTTATTGCAGTGGGAAAAGACTCAGAATTTAACTCTATAGTTGAAATATTAAACTATATAAAAAAGAATCCAAAAGAGTTAAAAGTAGCCCTAATAAATAAATCAAGTGGACATATCCTTTTTAAACTATTACTAGAAAAGTTTAATATACCTTTTAAAGATGTTGATATAAAACTTTATAATGGAGGTGGAAGTGCAAGAAAAGCATTACTTGAATCAAAAGTTGATCTTCTTATTATTGCAGCTCAAGGAAGTGAAAAGTATAGAGAATATATTAAACCACTTGCCATTGTATCAAATAAACCATCTAAAAGATGGGATGCTCCAACCTTAAATGATACAATAAAAGATACAGGTATAACAATGCCTATTATACATGGTCCAATAAGAGGAATAGCCGTTTCAAAAAAATTTAAAGAAGATTTTCCCCATAGATTTAGAATTCTAGAAAATGCAATTAAAAAGACATTAGCAAAAAAATCTGTACATAGATATTTAAAAAGAAAAAATATTGGCTATACTTGGATAGGTTCACAAAATTCTAAAAAAATTTTACAAAACTCTTATGAAGATTTTAAAAAATTCAACTATTTAATAGAAGACTAGTTCTTAATTTTTGGAAAATCAAAGATCAATGATATTTTTAATCCATTTTCATTTATTGCTTGAACCTTTGCATTATGAAGTGTAGCTATTTGTTTTACAATACTAAGTCCTAATCCTGAACCACTTTTTTTAGAGTCAACTCTATAGTATCTCTCAAAAATAGTTTTTAAAAACTTCTTGTCAACACCATTTCCTTCATCTTTTACATTTAACCAAATAGTATTATTGTGTCTTTCTAAAGATAAAGTAATTGTTCCCATAGGATTTCCATTTTCATCAACTGCATAGTGTAAAGCATTATTTATTATATTATCTAACATACTCTCAAGAAGAATTTGGTCACACTTTATAAAAACCTCTTCTTCCATATTTTCAAAAGCAAACTCAAAACCTTTTTCATATATTCTTGGAGCAGTTTTTAAACTATACTCTTTGCATATTTTATTTAAACTTTGTTTTTTAAATCGTTTTAAATTTATAGTATTTGGATTTGTTTTTGCATATAAAAGAAGCTGTTCTGTTATATGTGACATATTATTTAAAAGAGAATTTAAAGTGATATAATTTTTATCATCTTTATCATATAAAAACTCTAATTTTACTTTCATCTCTGCAAGAGGAGTTCTTAATTGATGGGATACATCAGAGTTGAATTGTTCTATATAATCAATAGTATCTCTGCTTCTTTCTAATAAGATATTAATACTTTTTACAATATCTTCAACCTCTTTAGGTGCATTAAAAACAAGGGGTTCTAAATCCCTTTCATCTCTTTTTTTTATAATTCTCTTTAGCTTATTTAGTGGCTTTAAGCCCTCAGAAACTGCAACAAGGGTTATTAAGACAGTAGAAACTATTACAATTACCATTATAATTAGAAGTAGGCTCAATACGTAGTTTATATTTTCATCTCTTTCTTCTGTGGTTTCTCCTAAAGTAATATAAGCATTGTAAACTTTTCCTGCACTATAGAGGGAAGTTTTATAAGACACAATTCTTAAATTAGAGTCATTGTATTTTGTATTATAAAATACAGCTTCTTCGTCAACTAATCTACTTTTATTTAATAAAGATTCATACCCCACAAGAAGACTATTCTCTTCATCCACCACAGAGTAAAAGATTAAACCCTTATCATTTGAAGAGAGTAACTCAATTGAAAAGCTAGGTATATCAACAAAAAGTTTTGAGTTCTTTATTCCAATACTATATTCAATACTTTTAGCACTAGCTTTTAATCTATTATCAAAAAAATCTGTAACTTTTTTTTCTAATATAAAATATATATAAATAAAAAGAATCATTGTAAAAATAACTAGTGGGAAAGTTAACCAAGCAATAAGGCTTGATTTAATAGATGTAGTGTTTGTATCCATGTTAACTCATCATATAACCTAAACCTCTAACTGTTTTTAAATTTATGGAATCTCCTAATTTTTTTCTGAGTCTTGAGACATAAGTTTCAACAGCAGTTGGGTTAAATTCATCATCAATAGAAGTTATATGTTCTACTATATTCTCTTTACTTACTATTGCATTTAGATTTTGAAGTAGATATTCAAATATAGTTAATTCCCTTTTACTTAATTCAATTTTTTCTTCATCTCTTGTTAAAGCTAAAGTTTGAGAGTTAAATTCCAAGTCATTGTATTTTATGATATTTGAAGTTTGATTATTACTTCTTCTAAGAAGGGCTTGTACTCTTGCTACAACTTCATCTAACTCAAAAGGTTTACATATATAATCATCCGCACCGGTATCTAAACCTAAAATTCTTTGATCCAATCTATCTCTTGCAGATATAACTAAAATAGGAAGGTTTTTTTGAGAACTACGTAGCTTTTTTATAATATCGATTCCATCAATTCCTGGAAGACCTAAGTCCAAAATAAGAAGGTCATATGTAGATGTTTCTAAAGCGAAAAGTCCCTCTTCCCCTTCATAGAAAACATCTGCAATAAAACCTATCTCTTTTAGTTTTTTATAAATACCATCTGCTAAAGTTTCATTGTCTTCAAGGATTAATAGTTTCATAAGTAAATTCTACCATAAATTAGTGAGACATAAAAATAGGAAGCGTTGATTTTTCCAATAAATATCTTGTAGCTCCACCAAACATAAGCTCTTTTAAGCCCTTATGTCCATAGGAACCTGCAACAATTAAATCAAAATTTCCATCAAGAGCTGCATTTAAAAGAGCTTGTCCTGGTATCCTAGTTGTTTTAACAATCTCATAACTTGCATCAATTCCATGATGAAAAAGGTATTCTCTTAATCTATTCATTTTTTCTAAATCATCTGTATACTCTTCTGAAGAGACTATGTGTACTCTTTGAGCTTGTTTTAAAATATCAATTGATGAAGTAACTGCACGTGATGCTTCAGGGGAATTGTTCCATCCAATAATAATAGAATCTGTTTTAAAATTTTTCATTACTCTAGGAAACATAAGTACACATTTACCACTTTTTAACACAGCTGTTTCAAAAGTTGCAGTTGTAACACCAGAAGGAGGAGCTGCTGCTATAACCAAATCACAAAATTTTGACTCTTGTTCAACTAGGGAGCTTCGCAAACCTTCTTTTATATTTAAAAAAGTATTTGCTTCATTTTCAAGAGCTTTTTGTGAAACCTTAATACCAACCTCAGCTGCTATTTTCTCAAATAGTTCTTGTATCTGATGATTTTCATCATCTAGTTTCGTATCAACTACTTCATCAATCTTTTTCATAATATCTTTAGGTATTGATAGTGATTTATATATACTCATATTCGTTTTTAGTCCACATTTCAAAACTTCAAGACTGACATTAAAATATTTTGCAATCAAGAAAGCTGCAAAAAGTCTCTCTTCTAATTCATCTCCACCACCAATAGGGAAAAATAGTTTTTTGTATTTCATAAATAATCCTTTCTAAAGATATTATGAAATTATAAAAAATAAGTCTGTCATGAAACTTGCATAAACTTAAAAAGATAAATCAATCAAAGATTTATATGAAGTGAAAAGCTAAATATTTAAAAAAGTGTTGAAAGAAATCCAATCAGTCCACCAAATACTGCACCCCAAATAACTAACCATCCAAGATACTCTTTTATTATATTTTGAACCATCTCTTTTACCATTTTTGGTGTTAGTTCATCTAATCTATTATTTACAACTAAAGAGATTTTTTCGTGAATATCTTCATTTAAATCTTTTGATTTTAGAGTTTCATTTAAAATTTTTTGAAAAGAATCACTGTTTGAGATATCTATAATTGATTTTTTCAGTTTCTCTACAAATGGTTCTTTTAAAGGTTCTAAGGCAGACTCGCCACCGAACATCCCTAACATTCCACCAAAACTTGATTGCATTACTGCTTCTTTTAAAGAATCATAAGCAGGAGTAAAATCTGTTTTATTTAATATTTTTTCAAAATCAATAGTTTTTTTTGCACTATTAAACTCTACTTCATAAAATTTATTTAGATTTTCTTTTGAAAAAAATTGATTCATTATAAGGTTATGAATAGAATCTTTAAAAGCTTCAAATTTTTTTTCAATAATCCCCGAGCCATATAAAAAAGGAACTTTCTCAAAAAGCATATGTATAGCTAAAGTATTTGTTATAGCACCACTAAAAGCAAATAATCCAATTGTATAAACCAAATCGTTACCATTTGCATAACCAAAAGCTAAAAGAAGTATTGTAATAATATTTGTAATATCAGACTTATTCATTTTGATAAAACCCCTTTTCAAATAAAAAAGGATTTTATCATAAGTTAAGTAATTAATCTATTTAGAAAGCTTAATTATTTTTTTCCATTGTTCAGCTGTAAGTATTTTTCTAAATGCATTTAAAGCTTCAATTTTTATGTTTATTGCTTCTCTTTTTAGTTTTGCAATTTCATCTAAATATTCTTTCACCTCTAAATGGGTTGCCCCTTTTAAGACTTTTCTTTGAACTTTTTTTTCTATAGGGAAAGCTTTTCTAATCAAATTTTGAAACTTTGGAGGATAAACTTGCTTTACCTCTTTTGAGAATCTTTCCATTTGTTCGGCACTAATATTTAACTCTTTTTTATGATTCTTAATCACTTTTCCAATATGTGGAAGAATTATCAACTCATTTATTTTAAACTTGTTAGATTTATTCACTTCCTTTGCATTTAAACCAAGTGTTAAAAACACTAAACTAATTACTACTAAAATTTTTTTCATTTTTTTCTCCTAAAATCTATATTTTATACCAGCATAAATACTTGATTGGGGTATATATCCTAAGTATTCATCCATTTGTTTATTAAAAATATTATCTACACCTACAAAAAAATCTGTATTTTCAACTATGTCTGTTATATTTGCTTTAAGATTTGTTATTGTGTAGCCACCTAACTTTTCATACTCATCACTATATTGGGAACCAACATATTTTGTTATGGATTTCAATTCTATATTTTCAGTTGGATAATAACTTAATACAAAGTCTGCAGTTTTTTCTGGAATTTCAATTAGATTTATATTTTCTGTTTCATTATTTCCATCAGTATAAGTGAAATTTAGTTTTACAAAAAACTTTTCTATTAATGAAAAAGAGATTGAAGATTCGAAACCTTTTATTTCACTATCACTAATATTTTCAAAGGTACTATAGTTTCCATAAGAAACTTCCGATATTCTGTCATCAACATCTGTTTTATAAGCTGTAAGTTCAAAATCGAAAATATCATAATTCCCAATAAGTCCTAACTCAAATGTTTTACTTTTTTCTGATTTTAATTCATTTGAAAGTTTTTTATATGTGGTTTCAACTACTGATGCACCCAATTTTCTTTTTCCAGTTGGTGTTGTTTGGTCAACATACAACTCTCTATCATCAGGACTTCTAAATCCTTCTGAATAATTCCCACGAATAGATAAATTATCATTTATTTTATATATAGTTCCAAAACTTAAAGATATTTCATTTTCATCTATAGATGTTTTATCATATCTTGCACCATATATAAATTTTAAATCTTCTAAAACAGTATACTCATGCTGTGCAAAATATGAAGTATATGTTCTATTGTTTACATTAAAAGCAGTTGAATCAGTATCGTTAATTCTATGTTCTGCTCCAAGAATATACCTATTATATTTATTTAGAGTATGGGTAAATAAAATATCATTATTTAAATATTTTAAAACAGATTGATTTACACTAAAAGCAGAACTTCCTATTGAGGTGTAACCAAGTCCTTTATACAAAGGGGTATAAGTTTTTCTATCCTTTTCATATTTTGAATAAGCGATATTATATTTTAAATTCATCTGATTTGAAATATTGTAATCTAAAGATGCTGCTAAATTTAATCTTTCATTATCATTATATTGTTTAGCAGGGATATTTCTTGCCATTATATATGTATTTTTAGGAGTTAAATAAGCTGATGGATAACTATCACTAACATAACTATTCTCTTTTGTTTCATCTAGATGAGAGAAGTCAAAAGATAGTTTTATATCATCATTAAAATCATAAGATACGCTACCACCTATATTTTTAAGTTCTAAATCAGATAAATAATCATTGTCAATAATATAATTATCACTTAAACTATTAGACATAGCCTTGTATGCACCAGATTTTGGTAAAGTTTTATCTGACGGAGATTTTGCACTACCTGAATGCATCAACTTAATATTTGCCAATTTTCTTTCAGAATACCCTCTTCTATCTAAGTAATTTGAATAAAAAGTAAAAGATGTATCTCCTATCTTATTTGATACAAAAAAATCTGTAGCTTTTTTCTGTTGGGAAGCTAGAAATTGAATACTTCCAGATAAATCTTTAGAAGATTTTTTTGTTATAATATTAACTACACCTCCCATTGCATCGCTTCCATATAATAAGCTTGAATTACCTTTTAGAATCTCTATTCTTTTAACCATATCTGCAGGGATTCTTTCAAGTTCAAATATTTTAGAAAACTCTCCATTAACCCGCTTTCCATCTATAAGGATAAGAGTGTCTGAATGATTCATCCCTCTTATACTAAATCTATTTCCAGAGGGGGACAAATATATTCCAGCAGTTGAAGACAAAATTTCTGATATATTTGAAGCTCCACTATTTTCTATATCTATATCTTCAACAATCTGTACCGTTGAAGTTAAACTTTTTAAACTATTTTCAGTCTTAGTAGCTGTAATTATTAACTCATCTAATCTATTTACATCTTGGGAGTATAAAAAGATAGAACTACTAAGAGATAAAAAAACAAACTTTCTTAAATCCATCGCTTCTCCTATTATGATTATTATTATCATTATAATAATATAGATTAGTTAAATCTATTCTTAATATAACTATTATTTATAATATTTTCATAATTTTAGATTATAGATAAGAGAATAGTGATTAAATTTGCAGTTATGTATAAAAAAGAGAAATATCTTTTTTATACATGATTATTTACATTTATATTTAAATGCTTTTTAAAGACCTTTACAATTGGCATAGTAAGTAATAGTTGCAGGCCAATCGGAGAAAATAGCTTTTACTTTTACTTTTTGAGCTAAAACATCAATCAATTCATACATATCTCCATCATTATTAATTGCATCTTTGATTGAAGAATAATACCAACCTCCACCGTTTTTAAGTGGTCCTGATCTTTCTATACTCCAAGTTATAATTCCTATATTTTGTTTTTGAGCCTCTAAGGCATACTTTGATGGAACTATTTTTTTATTTTTATCAAGTGTAACTAAGATTTGTAAAGGTGGTGCAATATACTTTATACCCATTTTTGAAAACTCTTTCATCTTTGCAATCTGCTTTTGCATCCCATCTTTTTCGTTATAAACATCATCATCTAAATATACTGCTTGTAATCCAAATTTTGGTTCATTTTTTATCCAGTATTTAATATCCTTAATATTAAAAGATTGGACAAAAACATCACTTGGTTTTACACCTGCTTGTTTATATTCATTTATCATTTGTTGTGCATAATCTTCTTGTGTGTAATCTTTATTAAAAGGCATTTTTACACTTGGAGTTTTTAACTCTGGTGTCATTTTTACACCTAATTGTTTAAATAATTCAATACTCTCTTTATGGCTTACTAATGTTCCATTTTGACTATATAAATCTGTTCTAAAAGAAGCAGTTGCATCCATATACTCTTCTAAAGTTGTAGCAGTTTTATTTGATGCATCCATTTTCCCTTTTAATGATTTAAACTCAGCTAAAGTAATATCTGAGGTACAACACATTGCACTTGCTTCTTTTATTAACTTTCCATTTTTATCATAAACAGCAGGAGTAAACTCTTTTGTACATTTTGAAGCTAAAGGTGTAGCTAAAATATTTGTTGTTGTGTGTAAATCACATTGAGAGTGTCTACAAACCAACTCTTTATCTTTTGTAAAAGCCACATCACACTCAATAATTCCAGCTCCCATTTTTGCTGCGGCTACATATGATTCTCTTGTGTGTTCAGGGAATTGAAGTGGTGCACCTCTGTGACCAATTGAAAAAAATGTTCGTGAGGGAGTTTTATCAACACATGATTGAAGCTCTTTTTTTAAACTGCTTTCATCCATATCATTTACTAAATAATATGGTCTTACTCCTAATTGAATATTCTCTTGTGCATTTGCAAAAGAGATAAAAGCCAAAACTAAACCAAAAGTAACTTTTAAAAGTTTTACCATTTTTCATCCTTCATTATCTAAGATTGAAGTCATTATAATAATGAAGGATTACAGAACAATAACAAAAAGTATTATAAGTTAATATTTTATAGCACTTATACCTGTTGATTTATCTATTATTACTTCATCAAATACTGTATCATTTAAAGGTTCAATATGGGCATCTTTTCCATATATATAACTTTGTTCATCCACAATAACCTTATAAGCTTTATTAAGCATAATCGCCCTTTGAACACTAGGATAAATAAGGTAACTTATATCATCTTTTATTTTATCAACTTCACTTTGAATTAAATCTCCATTTGAATCAAAAAATTTGTCCTTTATCTCTTGATTTCCTCTAAACTCATCACCCGCTTTATTTTGTTCTAAATAAAAAGCATATTCACCTTTTCCATTAGAAAGTATTCTATCTTTTAATCCAACTAAATCTTTTTGTGACCAATGATACCAACCATTTTTATAACTATTATCTTTTCTTGGAAAGGCAAATGTTGTATCTGTTATTGCTCCTATTCCAGAGTGGCATCCAATACATGAAAGAGTCTCTTCATAACTTTGTGGTCTTAGATTTCCATTTATATCTTCAATAAACCCTTGATATCTCCACCCTAAACCAGTTTGAAGTCCTGCTTCAATATTTCCATTTATTGTTTTTAATCTATCTGGAAAATCATGCTTCTCTTTTATCTCAGATAATGCAGCATTATAAAGTTGAGAATAAGTATTCCAAGATGTTTTTTTACCATATCTTAATTCTTTCATCCTTTTAGCAAGTTTTATTCCACTCTTATCATCATTTATCCCTATATATCTAACTGAATGTAAAAATTCTGTTCCCTTTGGATATAAACCAGGAGCAATATGCAATTCCTTTGCCTCTAATTTATCTTTAGCAAGTCCCACATAATAATCTTTTTTTACTATATTAGAGGTATCCCATTTATAAATTATTACAGATGTTGAATCAAAAATACCATTATGATTTAAGTCTACTTCATATTTAGATTCATCAACCTGAAAGTCTAAAGCAACATCATCTTTTTTTATCATTGATTCTACAATTGCAAGATTTATTTTATAAACCTCTTTTGAAAAGTTTCCATTACTATCTTCTCTCATAAATTTAGGTAGTCTAATCAATACATCATCTGTACTACCATTAGTTGGCCAAAATGTACCTAGAAATGGTGAATAAGCAAAAGCTCTCCATCCTGTATAACTTCCATTATTATCTAAATCAAATCCTTCAGAATCAAAATTAAAAAAACAATCTGGTACATACCCACTCCAAACGCCATCTTTTATCCCATCTTGAGAAAAATCCCACTTTGAAGGTAAATCATATTTTAGTTTTGAAGCTAAAATTATATCTCCTTGATTATTTTTATAATTATCTACATTGATATATTCTAAAATATCTTCATCACTTATAGCATCAACCAAGCTTGTCCTATCTTTAAAACTATTTGTAAAAGGGTTTTGATAACTATTTGCATTAAAAGCATAACTTTCTTGTAAATCCCAATCATCTATATAGTTTGGCTCTTGGGAATTTATATGACATGAAAAACAGGGATTATATATTTTACCAGCTGCATCTTCTGTTTTTGTATAACATTGAGGTGAGATATATGCTGATTGTTTATTGATTATTGTAGTTGAAGTTATATCATCTCCTGAATAGTTTGGTAAATTAGATTTAGATGCTTTTATTTTTTCAATATCTTTTATCATCTTTTTCTCATTCTCTTCTAAAAATTCTGATGGTGAAAGATTTGAATAATCATTTAAATTAGTATTCTCATATTCAGTTTTAATATCAAGTTTACCTGAACTAATCAAAGTCATAATATTATCTAAATTCAATGTAGAATTAAGTTCTAAATTTTTGTAGATTATATTTGATAACAAAGCAAGTCTTTTTTTTGAAGATGGTAGTTTTAATATATCATCTTCATCTAATAAAAACTCATTGATGAAATACTCTTTATTACTTTTTTCTATGTTTTCATCTTCATCAAAAACTACAGTAGTTAACAAAGTTATATTTTTCCCATTTGAAGACTTAAGTTCAATATCTAAATCAAAATCAGAATTATTTTTTATACCATCATTATCTATATCTACAAAACCACCTGTTACTTTTATTGGATAGGTAATTGCCTTTTCAAAAGTATAAGTGTTTGTTCCTTTATTCCAAATAGCTTTTTGTCCCAAACTATCTGTAACTATTCCATTTAAAACAGAACCTCTTTCTACTGTTACTAGGGTTGATTGCTCTGAGTTAGAAGAGATAAATCCTCCTGAACCACCTCCCCCACCACAACCTATTATGGCAAAAGCAGTTAAACTACTTAATAAAATTTTTCTAAACATTTTCTTCTCCTTAAAATATTTAAAAAAACTTTTTATATATAAAAGAGGGGAACCCCTCTTTTATAAGTTATTTAATTTCATAAATTGAAGTAGAACCACTCATTTCATAAGAAACAAATAGTAATGCACTTCCTGTAGGACTATTCTCTTTTGATACAAACTTCATACCTTCAGGAGAGATGTCACCATCCTTTTCAGTGATAATATATTTAACAAACTTAGCTTTTTCTGGAGTTGAAATATCATATACAACTATTGCATTTTGTCTTTCTAAGCCAACAAAAGCATAAGTTCTATCTTTTAATTCTCCAACTGCTAGTGCTTCAGGTTCAACACCTTTATTTCCACTTCTTCCATCTATTTCACCATCATCTTGATTAAATAGTTCAGGCATAAATTTACTTGTTAATTTTGATAATTCATTAGCACTATCAAAAACTAAAGTACCTTCTTGATTCCAAATTGAGAAACTTCTAGCACCAAATGCATACAATTTTTCATATTTACCTTCAGAATTTTTACCTAATTCAGAATGAACTTTTAAATCATTTTCATCAGCATAAACACTTACTAAAGAATCTACTAAATCTAATTTCTTGATTTTTTTCTCATTTGTATAATAAGTATCATCATTTTCATCTCCATATTCTCTACCATCACCCTCATTTGCAGTTACTAAATAAGTTTTAGAACCAATTTTATAAGAAGCGATTGAATCTGGCATATACATACCATATAATGAATCATAAGTTTTTAATAATGCTTGACCTTCTTCTTCAATATCAATTGCATTTTTTTCTAAAGAATAATCTTTAAACCCTAAAGATACAACTGAATCAATTGATTTCTTTTCAATATCAACAATAGCTATTGCATTGTTTTCTTGTAATGTTACATAAGCTTTGTTTCCAGATACTGTAATATATTCAGGTTCTATATCTTGTGCAGCTTCAGCTGAATCTTTAATAATCACCTCATCAGGGATAGTAACATTTGAGAATGTTATATCAGTATATGCATAGTTATCAGCAACATCAATAATACCAATAGACCCTATAGGATCATTTTCATATGTACTATTTGGTTCACCTTCATTTGCAACTAAAATTTTAGTTCCATCCTCATTGAAAGTAACCATATCTGGTAAATATCCAGCTTCAATTGTTTTAAGGTGTGTTCCAACTATATCAAAAACTACAACTGAACCTTTTACAGTAGCTTTACTTTCACTTCCAACTGCAACTGCAATTTTTCCATTACTTACTGCAACACTTTGAACACCTGCTCCATAACTTGATAAATCTATAGAAGATGCTTTTTCCATTGAAGTGGTTTTTGTCTCACTATTATATGTAACTGATAATACATCAATTGCATTAGTTGCTCCATTTGTTACAAATGCTTTATTTGAATCTTTATCAAATGCAACAATTTCCGCTGCTGCTTCTGTTTGAGTTGAATAAGTAGCAATTTTTTCAATTGAACTTAATGCATCAGTAGTATCAACTTTTTCTGTTAGATTTTTAAATGGTCCAACATATCCAAATGCTGATTCTCCACCATCAGTTGATTCTTTACTTGGGTGTTGAGTAACTACACCTAAGTAACCAAATCCATTTTTAAGTTCAGGATACCAAAAAGGAGAAGTTGTTTCAGCACCAAGTGGTGTTGTAAAAGTTCTTGTTAACTCTTTTGTTTTTGTATTATAAGCCCACACAACATTGTTTTTATGATGTGAAGTATCTTCTCCAATCATTAAGGTATTTGAATCTTCTAAAAATGTAACATTATCAGGACTTGCGATACCATTTACATCACATCTATTACCTGCATAAGCTGAATCACTAGCATAAGCTAAAGGGGTACCATCTAAATAAGTACCTTCAAGAATTGAGTACATATTTTTTACAACATATGAAGAGTTTATTACTGTATTATTTGTATCTTTTACACTATTAACATCTACATCTAAAGCATAAACTGCACCACATTTATTCTCTTTTACTCTAATATGATTAATTGATGAACTGTCATATGAACTATCATTATCAAGCATACCTTTTCTAACTTCACTCATTGAAACATAAAGTCTTCCAGAGTTTTTATCAAAAGTTATACCCTCTTCTTTTCTAAATTCTGTTGTTGCTCCAAGCATCGCTGCATATCTTCTTGTTTCTAATCTTGATGCTGCTAATTCCATACCCTCTTTTAATTGTAAACACTCTTCAGTAGAACCATTAGCTTTAATTAAAGTAAAGTTTGAAGAACAAGTTCCATTTGAAGGAGATGAAACATTAAATATATCAGAAAATTTTGGTGCATCATTTGTTGTAATATCATTATCAGGGTCTAAGATTGCTTTAATCTGACTGTCAGTTGCATGACCTAAACTAATCCATGACAAATCTGCAGCACCTGCATCTGCACCATTTGCTGAAGTTTGATTCCATTTTGCTGCATATAAAGTACCTGAAGTTAAATCCTCAGCAGTATCTGCTACAAACATAAAGAAACCTACATTTGTACCATCATCACTCATATATACAGTTTTACTATCTGGCATTACATAAGATAATTCATGAGAAAATCTACCCATTGAATAATGTTTAGAATATTCAGCTTGTCCATTTTTGATTTTAATTTCAGGTGTCCATCCATAATAATATGAAGACATTTGTGAAGTATTTCCCCAGAATTTTGATGCAACACTATCATAATAGCTATCACCAACTAAACCAGTTTGAGAATCAATGTTAGCTTCTACTGCTCTAGTATCAGGTTCATATTCTTCTGAACTTAGATGTGAATTCCAAGGTGTTCTTTGTCCTGCACAATGTACCCAACCACCAAAATCATCTTTTTGTGAGATAAATTGTAAGGTATTTTTTTTAGGACTTAAAGCACCTGTTGTTTCATCTTGTTCAACCTCTAACATATAATATGAACCTAAAGCACATTCAAATTGTGATATTACATATAATTTACCATCAACATTATGTAGTGAAGTAAAATCCATACCTGAACCAGCTCCACCATTTGTACCATTACAGATATAATTACTACCATCACTAAATTTTATATCATTATCTAAGTAGTCTTTAGATTTTCCTAATATTTCATTGTTATCATTATAACCTGTACTAACTAATGTAGAATATCCAATAGATTGTTCTTTCCCATTTACAAAAGCTTTTTTAGAAGCTTGTTGAGTAAGCTTAGTTTCATCTGTAGTTGGAACAGCTATTTCCTCAAAAGATAAAGATACTCTTTTTGCAAATCTATTAGAAACTTTATATTTAATCTTATTTACTCTATTTTTTATATCTGAATCACTAATACTTTCCATTAAACTTTCAATAGATTTAAAATTTACTGGATTATTTGTATCACCACTAACATTTTGTGGTAATTCAAAATTGTCAGGTAAATTATTTATATCATAATCAATACCAGTTTTTTCTGACATAACTGCAATAATATATGATGTTAAAGCTGTTTCATCAACTCCATCATTTTGTTCAGCTAAAGCTTCAATTGTTAAATTTGAATTAGGAGTCCCTTTTAAAGTTACCCCACCTATAGTAAAAGCACAAGTATCCCCTGTTGAATATTTATATTCACCATTACTATCTGTTAGTCCTGAATGTGTACCACATGTATACTCAACATTAGCAAGAAGTGGATTAAGTTGTAAAGCACCTGTATTTGATGTAGCGAAGTATGCACCAGAATCACCTGATGAACCACAACCTACAAATGTAAATGCTGCCAATATTGCGCAAGCACTTAGACTCAAATGAGATTTTTTCATTTATTTTCCTTTTTTATTATTAACTAACGCCCTTTAGCGACAGGCAATTATAAAAATGAAAAATTACATTATGATAACAATTTTAATAATGGTTACTTTAAAAATATCTATAAATACTAATATATGGGAAGCTATATACATAAAAATATAATTTAAATAATCAAAAGGTAACTATATTATTAATTTTTACTGAAATATCATCAAGTATTTGTGTTCTGGTACCTTTCTTAAATAAAACTCTAATTCATAAGGTTTTTTAGCAACTTTTACAGTAGTTGAATCTTTTAAAAAAGGAAATCTTTTATTTGCAAGTTCCTTTTTATCTTTTGATAACAATTTGATATTATATAAACCACATTTATTTCTACTGTTACTTTTACAAACAATTGAAGCTAATCCATTTTTTTCATCATAGTTTACTTCTAAATCTATTGTATAACTCACTGGATGGGCAAATAGATTTATCCCTAAAAAAGCTAACCCTATAATACTTTTTTTAATCATTTAAAAACTCCTATACAAAAATCATATTCACTTTTTTGAACTTCTTTATCATAGTTCGTTATCAACTTTTCTAACTTATAAGCAAGATAGATTTTTTCATCCATTGTGCAAAATGTGTTTTCATTTGCTAAGTTATAAGGGATATCAAAAACTATAACTAAACGTTTTTTATCAATTATTAAATCAACATTCTTAGGTTTAACTTTTATCTCTTCATTTTCATTAGCTAAAAAAATGTTAAAATTGTTATCTTCTAATTTATAAAAATTTGCCAATAAAAACTCTTTTTTCTCATTTAAATCCAATATTTTATTTTTGTTTTTATCATAATCAAACATTAAAATCTTGGAATTTAATCTATCAAATTTCCAATGGTTTTTTATTACATTTTCTTTAATTTCTAAAGCTGTATCTAAAAAATAGTGAGGATGAGCAAAAGCAACAAGATGGGTAAAAATAAATAATAAAACTTTTTTCATACTAAAAGTACAATCCCCATAAAAAGTAAGATTGCAATACCTATATAAGATATATAATTTATAAAATATTGTATTGTTTTGCTATTATTATTTTTAATTTGTGTTGTTAATACAGCTGCTAAAGATATTGTAATACCCATGCCAATACTCATTACAATAGCACTTAAAATACCTAATTTTATATATCCTAAGATTAATGAAAAAAGTACAATAGACATAACTCCTGGGCATGGAACAATCCCTATTGACATAGTAACTGCAAATAAAGATTTATTTCCAATTTTTTGCTCTTTTTCTTCTATATTTCTATCTTTATATACTTCATATAGTAAGAATAAAGCTATTGCTATTATAAATATGGCAGATACTTTATACATATTTGTATTGATATCTGAAAAATATTTTGTTATTGTTGATTCAAAGAAAATATACAAAGTAAATGTTATTACCAGTGCTGATATTGTATGAATTATTGAAGTTAAAAAACCTGCTTTAAATGCTTCTTTAACTTTTGCACCTTTTACTAAAAAATAGCTTGCAATTATCATTTTTCCATGTCCTGGACCTAAAGCATGAATCAAGCCATACAAAAATGATACAGCAAGAATATAAATAAACATATTCGAATCACCTGCATCTAATCTATCAAAATAATTGCTTATTAATAAATTAATTTTTTGCTGACTACTAATAACAAAATTTAAAAAATCTTCATATAAACCAATCATTGTGAAATCTTTTGTAGGTGAGTCATTTGACCTTTATCTATCTTTTGATAAACATTTGTTGCAGGTTTAATATGTGGATCTCTCCCATAGATATAACTTTGTTCATCAACTATTACTTTATAGGCTTTATTTAAATTTAAAGCTCTTTGCTTGGATGGTAGTATTAAATAAGATATATCATTTTTGACTTTTTCTAACTCTTTATTTTTAAATTTCCAATCTTGAGATAAAGGGATTTCGGGATTCTCTAATTTTGCTATTAAATCTTTTTCAATATTCTGTTTATCATCTTTCCAATTTGAGATAAAAAACTTATTTTCAATCTCTTCATTTGCTCTAAATTCATCCCCTGCACTATTCTCTTTTATATATCTTACATATTCAGTTTGACCATTTTTTAACTTTTTATCTGGTATTCCTTTTAAACCTTTTTGAGTCCAATGGTACCATCCCTTAGCAAAAGAGTTTTTTTCTAATTTTCTTTGAAAAACAAAAGTAGAGTCTGCTGTTGAACCTAAATTACTATGACATCCCATACAAAAAAGAGTTTCTTCGTAAGTTTGAGGTCTTAATTCACCTTTTTTATCTTCAATAAACCCTTGATAATACCATCCTCTTTTATTACTTAATCCAACTTCAATATTTCCTAAATATACATCAACTCTATCTGGGAAATCATGTTTTTCTTTGATTTCACTAAGACCTAAATTGTGTAATTGAGAATAAGTATTCCAAAGCTTCTTTTTCCCATACCTAAACTCTTTAATCCTTGAAGCTATTTTTATCTCATTATTATCAACATCAATATATCTTACTGTATGAGCAAACTCAGTACCCACAGGATAAAGTCCTGGTGCGATGTGTCTTTTTCCTTCTAACAATTCCTTTTTTGCTAATCCAACATAATTCATTGAATAACCATAAATCTTTTTTGTTTTATTATCATATTTTGGAATTTTCCAATTAAATACAATTGTTGAAGTTTTATCAAGTTTTCCATTTTGATTTAAATCTACACCAAAAGAGTTTTCATCAAGCTCATCAATCTCAATCGATTTTTGTTTGATTAAGCTTTCAATTATTAAAAGATTTAATTTATATATATCTAAATTAAAATTGCCATTTTCATCACTTTGAAAACTTTTTGGTAATCTAATTAATACATCATCTGTACTTCCATTTGTTGGCCAAAATGTTCCTAAAAAGGGCTGATAAGCAAATGCCCTCCACCCTGTATAGTTTCCAGAAGAATCTTTATCAAAGCCCTCTTTATCAAAACTAAAATTTATATCAGGGATATATCCATCCCACTTTCCATTTTCATTAAAATCCCATTCTTTATTTAAGTTTTCCAATTTTGATTTTAAAATTATATCCCCATCTTTACTCTTATAATTATCTTCTTTTATATACGTTAAAATCTCTTCATCTGATATCTTCTCTACTTGAGATGTTCTATCTTTGAATAGATTAATCCAAGGATTTTTTAATGCTGCTTCAGGAAAATCATAAGCCTCCTGCAAATCATCATCACTTAAAGTAAAATTCGGTTCTTTATTTTTTGTATGACAACTAAAACATGGGTTATGCAATATATTTTCATCTGCATCATTTACAGTTTTTGTATAACACTGACTTGAGATATAAGCAGTGGTATTATAAAGGTTTTTTGTTTTTAAATCTTGTGCAGATAAACTACAACAGGCATACAACAATATTGAAATATTTATATATTTTTTATTCATTTTTTACTCTTTAATCTTTATTAAATTTGCATTTTACTTTTTGATTATTACAAATTGATAACAACATTTATTTTTTGTAAATATGTAACTTTTTTGTAATGGATTTTTTTTAAAATTTCAATATCTTAAGGAGAAAATATGATAGATGTGCAAAAAGAGATTGAAAAAAAGTTTCCAAAGGTTGCAAAAAAACCTAACTTTTTAAGCAAATCCTTAATAAAGATTGCAAAAAAAGTAATTCATGAAAACTCAATAAATGAATTTTTAGAAAAAAATTCCCATTTAAAAGGGTTTGAGTTTGTTGATGCAGTATTAGACTACTTTGAGTTTGATTACACAGTTTCAAGTAATGATATACAAAATATACCAGCTAGTGGTAAAGTTGTTATTATTGCTAACCATCCATTAGGTGCATTGGATGCCCTTTCACTTTTAAAACTTATAAGTACAGTTAGAACTGATGTTAAGATTGTTGCCAATGATTTTCTTATTGGAATAGATGCTTTAAAAACTCTTTTTATACCAATTGATAACTATAAAATGAGACAATCAAAAAAAGATATTCAAAAAGTTTATGAAGCACTAAATGATGAGAGTGCAATTATAATCTTTCCAGCAGGAGAAGTTAGTCGAGCAAGTGCAAATGGTGTTAAAGATCCTTCTTGGAATAAGGGATTTATTAACTTTGCAATGAATTCAAATGCCCCAATATTACCAATTTTTATTGGTGGTAAAAACTCTAAATCCTTTTATACTATGTCTTTGATTAATAAAACATTTTCAACTCTTTTATTATCAAATGAGATGTTTAGAAAGAAGTCAACAAATATTAATATAAAAATTGGGGAAATAATTCCAAATGAAAATATTAAACCAAGAGGTTTAGATAAGAAAGTTGTTGTAAGCCTTTATAAAAAACATGTTTATGCTTTAAAAAAAGGTAAAAAATCTTATTTTGTAACTCAAAAAGCGATAGCTCACCCACAAAAGAAAAATGATATTTTAAAAGAGTTAAAAAAGTCTAAACTTTTAGGAGAAACTTCTGATGGTAAAAAAATCTATCTTTATGATTATGAAGATGATTCTGTTGTATTAAAAGAGTTAGGAAGGCTAAGAGAACTAAGTTTTAGGAAAGTTGGTGAAGGTATAAATCAAAAAAGAGATACAGATAAATATGATATATATTATCAACATATAGTTCTTTGGGATGAAAATGATTTAGAAATTGTAGGCTCATATAGGATAGGTAATGGAAACTTTATAAATGAAAATATTGGTAAAAAAGGGTTTTATTCTAATACTTTATTTAAATATAATCCAAACTTTGATCCATATTTAAAAGACTCTATAGAATTGGGACGAAGTTTTGTTCAACCAAAATATTGGGGAACAAGAGCGCTAGATTATTTATGGTATGGAATAGGTGCTTATTTAAAGGCTCACCCACATATTAAATATATGTTTGGTCCAGTTTCAATATCTGGAACCTTTCCATCTCTTGCAAAAGATATGATGATATATCACTATAGCCATTACTTTTCAAGTAAAAAAATACTAATTGAAGCAAAGTTACCATATCAGTACTCTTGTCATACAAAAGATTTAAAAGATGTATTTTCTCTTGATGATAAAAAGAAAGATTTTAAAACTTTAAAATCAACTTTAAATAGTATGGGGGTAACTGTACCAACCCTTTTCAAACAATATTCAGATATATGTGAAGAGGATGGAGTTAAATTTTTAGCTTTTAATGTGGATCCAGATTTTTCAAATTGTGTTGATGGATTTATTTTAGTTGAAATAGAAAAGATAAAAAATAGTGCAAGAAAAAGATATATAGATAAAGAGTAAAACTCTTTATCTTTTTATTATTTGATCCTCAATTAAATCTAATTTACACTCTTTTGTTTCTTCAACAAGTGCTCTTGCTACAATATCATCTTCAACAATTATATGTTCTAAATGTAAGTTTTCAAGCTCTTTTTTCTCACTAAATCTTGTAACTTTTACAATTGTTTTTGTACTTTGAGTCAAATCATTTATTACTTCACACACTAAATGTACTTTTTCTGGGTTATCAATTGCGACAATAACTGCACATGCTTGTTTGATATTTACTGATTCCAAGATATGTTTATGGGCAGCATTACCAAATATAATTGGTTCATCATCTAAATATCCCATTTCAAAATATTTAAGATTGTGTTCAACAATTACATATTCATGTCCATCAAGTCTTAAATTACTTGCTATCTCTTGCCCTAAATGTCCATAACCAATAACAACAATATGACCTTTTGTATCTTTATCTATATTATATGTATTTGTAATAGTTAGAGTATCATCTGGTACTAATTTAGATGCTAAACCAGACATATTTTTTAGAACAATTGGCGTTAATATCATTGAGATTACAATTGTTACTATTAAAATTTGTGAATAAGTTGGATCCAATAAACTTGAACTTCTTGCCAATTCTAAAATAGCTAAAGAAAACTCTCCAATTTGAACTAATGATAAAGCAGTTTTAAAAGCTACTCTTTTTGTATCATCAATTCTAACAATAAGATAAATAATTGCATATTTTAATAATAATAAAACAGGAAGTAGTATTAAGATGATTAATATATTATCTGCTATTACAGAAAAATTGATTTGCATCCCAACTGTTATAAAGAAAACCCCTAAAAGTAAGTTTCTAAAAGGTGTAAGGTCAGCTTCAACCTGATGTTTAAATTTTGTTTCACTAATCATCATACCTGCTACAAAAGCCCCTAATGAGTAAGTAAATCCAAAATGATGGGCTAAAAATGAAGCACCAATAGCTATAAGTAGTACAGAAGCAACAAAAAGTTCATCTGATTCTGCTTTTGTTACATGTTCAAAAAATGGTTCAAGAAGATATTTCCCCACTACATATAAAAGTGCTATTAATATAAATGCGGCAACAGTAGTATTAAAAATAAGTCTAACTACATCTTGTTCATCTCCTGAGGTAAAGAAAGATATCATAAGTAAGATAGGGATTACTGCAATATCTTGCATAATTAAAATCCCTAAAACTCTTTGACCATGTCTCTTTTTTATCTCATTAGTTTCATTATATGTTTTTAATACAATTGCTGTTGAAGATAAAGATAAAGCAGCACCTATTACAAGTGAAGTTTTAAAATCAAAACCTAAAATAACCATACATAAAAATACAACAAATGAGGTTGTTACAAGTATTTGTAAACTCCCTGTAAAGAACACCTCTTTTTTCATCTTTTTTAAGTGTTCAATTGAAAACTCTAAACCAATAGTAAACATTAGAAATACAACACCAAACTCTGCAATCTCTTTTAAATCGTGATTATTTACTGCATTATGTAAATCAAATACATAAGCAATAATTGTACCTGTAACAATATATCCTATAATTGTAGGTAAATGAACTTTTTTTAATATTATATTAACTATTATTGCAATAAATAGTGTCCAAACTATAATTCCTAACATCTTAATCCTCTAATCTAAATATAGTGCATCTGCTTATATCCAGGGATACGTTTTTTATATGCTGAATTAAGCATTGCATTTTTATAATCTAATAAATCAATAGCTAAACACTCTTGATTGCCTCTTCCAATTCTACCTAAATATTGAACTAGCCTACCAAAATATGATATTGGTGTTGCAAAAATAATGGTATTTAAATGGGGAAAATCTATCCCTTCTCCAAAATATGATGTAGTAGCTAAAATAAGATTTTTTTCTTCAACTAACTTCATCTTTTCTTCTTGCTCTTTTTTACTAAGACTTCCATGAATCGAAACAAAATCAAAATCTATATTAAGAAGTTTCTCTTCTAAAATATTTATATGCTCTATTCTATCAGTTAAAAGTAAAATTTTTCTTTTTTTATTTAAAACGATTTGTTCTATTATTAGATTATTTCTCTTTTCATCTCTTGATATCTCATTTATTAACTCTGCATATGTATCACATGTACTAGTAAATTCTGTTTTAATCACTTTTAAATGATTTTTTACAGATTTTTTATTCTTATATTCATAGGCTAAATTTCCTAATTGTTGAAACAATATTGGCTCTAAACCATCTTTTCTATTTGGAGTTGCACTAAGTCCTAAAATATATCTTCCAAAAAAGTTTTTAACAATTTGTTCAAAGGTAACTGCTGGTATATGATGACACTCATCAACTATCACAAAAGAATAATTGTTGATAACATCAGGAGTATTTTTTAAACTTTGCATTGTTGCTACATCTATTTGTCCATTTAATTTATTTTTACTTTTTCCTAAAAATCCAATATCTTTTTTTTCATATCCAAAATACTCTACAAATCTATCAATCCATTGAGACAAAAGCATATTTTTATTTACTATTATCAATGTTGTACAAGCTCTTTGTTCAAACATTTTAGCACCTATTAAAGTTTTTCCAAATCCTGGAGGAGCAACACATATTGAAAAATCTTTTTTTAATATAGAATCAATTGCTTCTTCTTGCTCATCTCTTAAATCAAATTTTACTTTCTTTGTTTCTATCTTTTCTAAGTAAGTTTTATTATCTATCTCATAATCTACATTATATTCATTAAAAAACTCTTCAATTTTATATATTAATCCCCTTGGAAGTTTTAAATAAACTTCATCTTCTTCAAAGTTTTTTATCACTTTTGGTGTATTAAATAAAGGTTTTCTTAATTTCAATAATATTTTTATTTGAGGATTATCAAAAGTAGCAAAACTTTTTAATTTATTAATAAAACTTTTTGACAAATCTTTTGTTGGGATATAAACAAAATCATATAGTTTTAAATCTAATTTAAAAGGTGGTATTTGTATATCTTCTAAAATAAACGAAGAGTTTGTTACAGTTTCAAAGTTTATATACTTTTCTATAGTATTTGAAGATATTTTCTTAATATTTTGTAAAATTGTCCATTGATTTTTATAAATAGTTTTATCAATTGGATTAAAAAATACAGTTGTATTATTATCTCTAAATTTTAAATGTAAAGGTAATTCCAAAGGTTCTTCCAAAGAAGCAAATGTTGAAAAATCTTTATTTGGATATATTTTAGCATTTATATTTGCTTTTCTAAGTATATATTGCGCAAATTTTCTTGAATCTTTCGCACTTATTTTTGTTTCAAAAAACAACCAAACAAAAACAGAATTATATGAGCTATACTCAAATAAGAAATTGGCTTTTAAAAGAGAAAAACTATTTAAAAGTTTAGCTATATCAGAAGAAAGAATCTCTAATACAACAAATTTTACTTTATTCTCTTTATCTATTACATATGAAGCAATTTGAACCTGACCTCTTAAGTGTGCTTCTAAATCTTTGTGAGTCAAAGGAAGAAAATCTCTACCTTTAAAAGTTTGAGTTACCGGATAAAAGCTTTGTTTTAAACCATCTTTACTTATCCATTTTTTTGCATAAATATCATTTCTATTTACAAATAAACTTTCAAACAGATTGATTTTATCACTTTTTGAAAGTTTTATATTTAAATTTGCTCTTGAACTATTTTTTAACTCATTCTCAAGTTTTGCAATCTCTTTTTCAATAAATTGCTTTTGAGAATAAAGCTCTTCTAGACGTTCATGAATTTTTTGGGCCATGTTCTATTTGTTGTGCAGGACTAAGTATAATATTATTGATTTTGTTTTCAACTTCATCATATTTACTCGTTAGATTAGAACCTTTTCTAATCCCTTGCCCTTCAAATTTTCCATCCTCTTCAATAACCAACTCGTTATATTTCATATTCCCTATTACCTTACCTTCAGATAATATTTGTACTTGATTACAATCTATTTTCCCATCAAGTAGACCACTTACAATCAAGTTATTTGCTTTTATATCACCAATAACTTCTCCTGTTTTACCAATAGAAATCATATCAGCTTCTAATATAACACCTTCAAATTTACCATCAATATGTACACTTCCCTCTGTAGTTATACCACCAATAATACAAGTTCCATGTGCTATTACTGTTGCACCATTTTGGACTGTTCGTTTATTAGCCTTACCAAAGATTCCCATTGAACTCTCCTCTCCTTATTAAAAATACCATAATAGTTCCCAAGTTGCCATTTTATAAACTCCCTAGGATTTAGAATTTTCTCACCATATTTTACTTCATAATGTAAATGTGGTGCTGTACTTCTTCCACTATTTCCACTTAAACCTATAACTTGGTTTTTTCTTATAATATCACCTGTTTTTACAAGTGTCTTATTTAAATGTGCATACACAGTTTCAAACCCAAAATTATGTCGAATCTTAATTACTCTACCAAAATCTCCATAATTTGATGCTCTTGCAAAACTAACAACCCCATCAGCTGTAGCAAAAACCTCAGTTTTTCTTTTTGCTCTTAAATCAATCCCTCTATGAAATTTTTTCTTTTTAGTTACAGGGTGTATTCTGTAACCAAACCTAGAAGTAATTGTTGTATCTTTAAGAGGAGAACCACTAGGTATTGTGGTTAACATAAACATTTTAATTTTATCATTAATTGATTTTAATGTTTCTTGTGTAATCTGCTCTTTTTTCTCATTATCATTTCTTAGACCGATCATCTCTTCAATATGATCTAACTTTGAACTTAATGCTTCTATATCTCTTACTTTACCTTTAATTTGTAAAGAATAAAATTGATTTTGAGCTTGTAACTTCTTTTCTTTTTCTACAAGTACCGAGATCTCTTTTTCTTTTAAATCAATCTCTTTTTCTTTTTGCTCTTTTAAATTATCCATTCTATGATTAAGTTCAGTAATAAACCAAAATGCACCACCCATAATAAGTAAGACAATTAAAACAATTATTAAAATCACTTGTTTAATAATTTGATGTACATTAAAAGCTTTAGTACTATGCACATCTGAGATGGTTATTATCAATCTATCTTTCATCAATTTCCAAACTTTTTAAAAATTTTTCTACAACCAAGAAAGAACCAAAAACTAAATATTTTTCATCTTTTCTTATTTTTGAATTAGTATTAATTATTATATTCAATTTTTCACAAATTTCTAATAAATCATTTTTATTTACTATTCTTTTATCATCAATATCTAAAATTATTATCTCTTTTATGATAGGTTTTAAAATATTTAATACTGTTTTATAATCTTTATCTTTGTAAGAATTATAAATCAATACAATTTTTTTATTTTTAAACTCTTCTAATAAAGATTTAGCTGCTAAAGGGTTATGTCCAACATCAACTGTAATATTATCTGATATTTTTTGACATCTTCCCAAAAGCTTAACATCATCAAATAACCTAAAATCTATAGCTATAGATAATTCCTCTAATGCTTTTATTACTAAGCAAAGATTTCTTTGAAGAAATAATGGATATTTTGTTAAAGCTGATAAATCAAATTTTTCAACTTTATTGATTTTAATATCTCTTCCAAACTCTTCTTTTAGCTCCTTTTTAACAACTAAAGCTATATCATAAACTTCTTGATGGATTTGATAACCGATTAACATTTTGTTATCAGCTGAACGCATTTTAGTCTTAGCTATCTCTTCTATAGTGTTACCTAAAAAACTTTGATGATCTATATCAATTGTTGTAACTAATGACAAATCACTAGGTACAACATTTGTTGCATCAAATTCACCACCTAAACCTGCTTCAAAAACCAAATAATCAACTCCATCACTTAGAATCAATGCTAATAAAGTTGTATATTCAAAATATGTAAGTTTTTCTAATAGATTTAATGGTAAATAATCTTGCAATTTTTTATTGGCAAAATTTAAATCAAAATCTGTACTGTCTTTGCCATTTATCCAAATTCTTTCATTGAATTTTAAAATATGTGGAGAACTATAATGTACAGTTTTATAAGATTTTTTTTGTAAATAATGAGCTAAAAATCTTCCTGTTGAACCTTTACCATTAGTTCCTATGATATGAATTATATATGGAAGCTTTAAATATTTTGACAAAATTTGCCATGATTTACTTACAATAGAATAATCTATTTTTTCATAATACATAGTCTTATGACTTAAAACCTCATTTAAAGAGGCAAATTTAAAATTAATCATTTTCTTTAAATGAATTGATTGCTAATTTTGATACAACTTCATCTAATGCTTTATTAGCTGCTGCTCTAATACCTTGGAATCTATTTGTGTCAGTAATTATAGCTCCTGAATCAATATTTATGTCATTGTGTCCATTAACTGTAAAACTTCTCTTTTGTCCATTCTTATCATATATAACTCCAATTTTAACTGTAGCTCTATATACGTTACTATAACCATCAGCATCTGTCTGAACTAAAGCCATTGATACAGAATCAAGAGTTAAAGTTAAAATTGTATCAGCAATACTTGGATCATCAACAATCTTTAGGTCAAGTCTATGAACTAATATTTCATTCATTGTATCTTTTATAATAACTATGTTTCGTGGGTCTTCTAAATTAATATTAAGGTTTACAAAAATATTACCAGATAACTCTTTTTTTGTATAATAAGTAGCTGGTTTATATCCACACCCTGTAATTATAAAAATAAATAAACAAAATAATAGTATTCGACTTGATTTCATATTATCCCTTTACAACCAAGTTAACTAGCTTATTAGGAACAACAATCTCTTTGATTAGTTCTTTACCTTCAATCCATTTAGATGAGCTCTCTTTTGCTAAAGCTAAAATCTCATCTTTTGATGCGCTAGGATTTACTTCAATTTCACATCTTTTTTTACCATTAATTGTAACTGCTAGTGTTACTGAATCTAATGCGAAAACTTCCTCTTTAACTTCAATTTTATCATTAAAGTTTTCTCTTTTGAAAAGATTTTCAGATAATTCCCAAGATAAATGAGGAATTATTGGCTCTAAAATATTTGTAAGAATATAATAACCCTCTGCCCATACAAGCTCATTATCCTGTACTTGTAAAGCATTCATTGCTTCCATTGCAGATGCTATTAAAGTATTAAATGCATAAGTTTTATTAAATACATCATTAGATTTTTCTAAAGCTTCATAAACTTTTCTTCTAGCTTCTTTCTCATCTTTTGATAAAGATGAATGTTCTATATTTTTAAAATTTGCTATACCATTTTCAGTTATATGTTCACTTCTTTGTGCAAACTTTTTAATAAATCTAAATGCGCCATCAACTGCACTATCATTCCACTCTAACTCTTTTGTTGGTGGTGCAGCAAAAAGGATAAATAATCTAGCAGTATCAGCTCCATATTTTTCTACAATCAAGTCTGGATCTACAACATTTCCCTTTGATTTTGACATCTTTGCACCATCTTTTAAAACCATACCTTGAGTAAGAAGTTTTTTAAATGGTTCTCTAGAGTTTGTATATCCTAAGTCATTTAATACTTTAGTAAAAAATCTTGCATACAATAGATGTAAAATAGCATGTTCAATCCCACCAATATATTGGTCAACATCCATCCAATAATCACTATCAGATTTAGATACACCCTCTTTTGTCCATTTTTGTGGATTTGTTGCATATCTTAAAAAGTACCAAGATGACTGAACAAATGTATCAAGAGTATCAGTTTCTCTTGTAGCTTCTTTTCCACATTTTGGACATTTACATTTTTTCCATGTAGGATGAGTATCTAATGGATTCCCTTCACCTGTAATCTCTACATCTTCTGGAAGAGCAATTGGTAAGTTTTCAGTTTTTTCAGGAACTAATCCACAATCATCACAATGTACAAAAGGGATTGGTGCACCCCAATATCTTTGTCTTGATACACCCCAATCTCTTAATTTATAATTGATTTGTTTTGTACCAAAAGAGTTTTGCTCGAAATGGTAAATAATTGATTTTTTAGCTTTATTATTTTTTAATCCACTAAAACCTTCAGAGTTTACTAATTCACCTTCACCTGTATAAGCTTCAGTCATTTTATCAAATAAACCATCAGGTCCAACAATAACTTGTTTTATTGGTAAACTATATTCTCTTGCAAACTCAAAATCTCTTTGGTCATGTGCTGGAACTGCCATAACTGCTCCACCACCATATGAACTCAATACAAAATTAGCAACCCATACAGGAATTCTTTCTGCTGTAAGTGGATGAATTACATCAATCTCTAAAGAAACACCCTCTTTAGGCATTGTTGCTCTATCTCTTTCACTCACTTTTTGCATAGCTTTAATAGCTTCTAATTTATCGTCATCTAATAATTTATTATCTACTAGATATTTTACAATTGGATGCTCAGGAGCTAAAGCTGAGTATGATACACCATAAATTGTATCAGGTCTAGTTGTAAATACTTTATAAGAAGAGAATTGTTTATCTAATTTATACCTAGATTCTTTTGATAATTCAAAAGTGAATTCTAAACCTTCACTTCTTCCTATCCAATTCTCTTGCATAGTTAAAACTTGTGATGGCCACTCACCCTCTAATGTTTTTAAATCATCTAGTAATTCTTGAGCATATTTTGTAATAGCTACATAATATCCTGGCATCTCTTTTTGCTCTACAGGAGTTCCACATCTCCAACAACACCCCTCTTCTAATTGTTCATTAGCTAAAACAGTTAAATCATGTGGACACCAGTTTACTGTTGTTGATTTTCTATAAAGAAGACCCTCTTCATACATTTTGATAATAAACTCTTGTTCCCACTTTGTATATAATTCATCAGAAGTTGCGAACTCTCTAGTTTTAGAAAAAGATAAACCTAAAGCTTTTAGTTCATCTCTCATATAATCAATATTTTCATAAGTCCATTTTTTTGGATGAAGTTTATGTTTAATAGCTGCATTTTCTGCTGGCATACCAAAACTATCCCAACCAATTGGGTGAAGTACATTAAAATCTGCTTTTCTATAATATCTTGCAAAAGCATCACCTAAGCAATAGTTTCTAACGTGTCCCATATGGATTCTACCACTTGGGTATGGGAACATACTTAAAATATATTTTTTATCTTTTTTATAATCATTTAGTGGCTCAAAACTTCCATTTTCATTCCAATAATTTTGCCACTTTGCCTCAATTTCTTGTGGATTATACTCCATTAATACTCTTCCTTATCTTGACTTTTTGCGCTCTCAATTAAAGCTAAAGCTATTGAGAATAAATTTGCTACAACTGCTCCAATTGCAAGAGATGTAGACATTGGTTCATCTCCGATAAATGTTAATACCATAAATGCAGGAATAAGATGTAAGTCTGCAACTAATGAACTAGCTAATAACTCTGCTGCTAGTAGGTTTTTAACACCGATTTTTAATATTGTTGATATAACATTAACACCTGCCGCTAAAAAAAGTGCAACTGCATTTGGTTCATATAAAAAACCTGCTGTAGTAGTTAAAGACATGAGCGAAAAGAATATATAAGTTACCTTACCCCAATCCATGATAATCCTTTATCAGTTTTCTTAAAAAAAATATTTTATCTAAAATATGATAAAAGATGACTTTTTGGACTATTTCAATTATTTTTATAACTTATTTTTTCTTTGTAGAAACAATAAGTTGATATATTAAATAAAGGATAATAAGTTTAAGTAAAAGTTCTAAAATAAGTACTCCACCAAAATCTAATTCAAGAAAATGCAATGGATTTAGATTATTTAATAAAAACTGTAATGAAAAGTCATTTGTAACAATAAAATATAACCCAACTAGAGTTAATATAAGTAGTCTAAATTTACTTTTTGGATCATCAAAAATAATATTGTAAATACAATACCATACAAATGCGGTTACTATTAGACCAACTAGGATTTCTGTAGTAAGAGTATGTGGTATAGAAACAGAATATTCAACATATTTATCTACAAATATAAACTCAAAGATTGCAGCTATTACTTCAAAGAAAAATATCCAGAATAATACCAACTTCCAATTTGTAAAGTTATTAGATGTTATTTTATCAAAACCTAGTTTTACTTTTTTTAATTTATCTCTATCCATTTGGTATACTCACCTTTAAATACAGTAATATTTTTTTATTATTTTTACAATTATATCATTAAAGTATGTTGAAGATATGTTAAAAAGTGTTATTTTTTTATCTAATATCTTTATTTTCTTTTAATTTGAGGAGTTAAGCACTCCTCTTAGTCTTGTATTCACGTGGTATCTGAACAGAAAGATTGCCTTTTCTTTGTTTTTTTACTTAGAATAATTGAAGATAAGACTGTTATTGTATTAGATTTTAAAGAGTTCAAGGCAAGAAATTAAATTTGTAAAGGAGCTTACAGCAGTAAGTGACTGAGTAAATTTTGTTTTTTAACGCAGAAATATTTTAAAAGATGATGCAAGAACAGTCTTATCAGACTGTTCCTTTTTCATACATTGCTCTAATCTTCTCTTTCTCTTTCTGTCTCTTAACTTTCTCAGCTTCTTTTTCTCTAAAGTTAGCAATTGAGAATTTTAATTGAACTAAGAATGATGCAGCGATGAAAATAGATGAATATGTACCAACTATAATACCTACAAGCATTGTAAATGCAAATCCATGGATAATCTCTCCACCAAATGCAAATAGTGTTGCAACAACAAAAAATGTTGTTAAAGATGTAAGTGTAGTTCTTGATAAAGTTCTACTTACTGACTCATTTACAACTGAATTCAATATATTCTCTTTTGATGTTGAAATCCCTTCTCTAATTCTATCAAATACAATAATTGTATCGTTTAGAGAGTATCCTAAGATAGTTAGAATTGCAGCTAGAATATCTAAGTTTACTTCAACATTGAAAAGAGATATCGCACCTAAAGCGATTGTAATATCATGAGCTAAAGCTAATATTGATGCAATGGCAAATCTCCATTCAAATCTAAATGAAACATAAATTAAGATTATGATTAATGATAATCCTAAAGCCATTAAACCTTTTTCTCTAAGCTCTCCACCAACCTTTGGCCCAACCATATCAACTCTTCTTACTTCAAAGTTACCTGTTGAATCAAGAATTTTATGCATCTCATCACCAATATCATTTGCTAAATTTGAAGATGAACCTGTAATTCTAATAACAACCTCTTCAGGTGAACCAAATTCTGTAATTGATGAACCTTTATAGTTTGTATTATTTAATACATCTCTAATCTTATCTATTGGGGCTGGTTTTTCGTATTTAACTTGTACAATAGTTCCACCGGCAAAATCAATACCGAAATTTACCCCTTTTGTAATTAATAATACAATTGAAGCTATAATTAATAAACTTGATAAGCCAAGAAATGGGATTCTCTTACCCATAAAATCATAAATTTTTCCACTTTTAAAAATTTCCATTATTTAATCCCAAACCATTTTTTTAAGTTTTTGTCTTTTGTCATTTTTGGCAATAAGGCTTCATAAATTCCATGTGTACCTAAAATTGCTGTTAACATAGATGCTAAGATACCAATTGAAATTGTTACAGCAAACCCTTTAATAGGTCCTGTACCATAAGCATAAAGAATTACTGCAACTAAAAGTGTAGTAATATTAGCATCAAGAATTGCACTCATTGCATTTGAATATCCATCTTCAACAGCTTTTGGAATAGACATGCCTGCTTTTAAAAGTTCTCTAATTCTTTCACCAATAATTACATTGGCATCAACTGCCATACCAACTGTTAAAACTATACCCGCCATACCAGGAAGTGTTAATGTAGCACCAAACATAGCCATAACTGAAATAATAATAAATATATTTGAGATAAGAGCAACATTTGCAATAATTCCTGCATTTCTATAGTAGATAATCATAAATAAAAATACTATTACAAATCCTGAGATTAAGGCTATCATTGATGCTTGAATAGAATCAGCACCAAGACTTGGTCCAACACTTCTTTTTTCTAGTAACTCAACTGATGCAGGTAATGCACCTGATCTTAAAGCAATTGCAACATTTCCCGCTTCAACTGTTGAAAAACCACCTGAGATTTGACCTGAACCTCCACCAATTCTTTCTCTAATATTTGGTGCAGAGTAAACTTTTCCATCTAAAACAACAGCAAGTCTTTTCCCTACATTTTTCCCTGTAAAGTCACCAAATATTCTTGCACCACTACTATTTAGAGTAAAATTAATAATTGGTTGATTTCCTTGGTCAAAAGCAACCTTTGCATCAATTACTTGACTTCCATTTAAAATAGGAATCTCTTTTACTAAATATTTGATTTGAGGGTTATCAGTATCTTCTAAAATAATATCCCCATATTGAGCAGCTTGATATTTTGTCAAAGAGTATACTTGATCAGCTCTTTCTTCATCTACTGCCATAAGTTCAAGATTTGCTGGTTTTGAAATCAACTCTCTAGCTGCTTTTTCATCTTCAGCTGTTTTGATACCTGGTAACTCAACAACAATATCAGTTTCACCTTGTCTAACTACATTTGGTTCAGCCAAACCAAATTGATCAAGTCTGTTTCTTATTGTTTCAACTGCTTGAGCAACAGCTAAGTCTTTTGTTCTTAGTTGTTCTTTATTTGTAAGAGCAATTTTATAGTTGATATCCTCTTTTGTGATATCTAAACCTTTGATAGTATCTAGCATTTTATTAACTTTTGGAAGTTCATCTTTATCAAGTACTGTAAACTGTACAGTATCGTCTTTTATAGATAAATCCTCTATTAGCACCTCTTCATCATCTGCAAAATATTTAATTGAAGTTGCAATTGATTTAATTTTAGAAGTTACTGCTTCATCTGTTTTAACTCCAAGAAGCATATGTAAACCACCTTGTAAATCAAGTCCCAAAGAGATTTTTTTGCCACTATCAGTTTGTAAAAAAGAAGGGATAGAGAATGCAACTCCAAAAATTATACTTAAAATAAAAATAATTAGTCTGTAATTAAAGATTTTCAATCTTAGTCCTTAAGTGTGTAAGTGTAAAACATAGAAAATTAAAACATGTAAAAAATACATGTTTTAAAATTTCATTAGTCTAAAAGTTTTGCAACAAACTCTTTTGCAAGTTTCATTTCAGTGTTATCATGATTTTTAACTACAAAAAAATCTTCCTCTGCTTTTGTAATTTCTACCATTAAGCCACCATTTGTTACAATCTTATCACCTTTTTTAAGACCAGCAATCATTTCTTTATGCTGTTTAGCCTGTTTTTGTTGCGGTCTGATAATTAAAAAATAAAAAATAGCAAACAATGCAACAAGAGGTAATAATGAGCTTAATAAATCTGCACTTTGACCTTCCATACAATTTCCTTTTAAAAAAGTTTTTTCTATGTTTTTAGTAAAACGCGACAATTTTAACAAAACTTATATAATAAAAGGCTTGATAACAGCCTTATTTTTTAGTGCTTTTATTTACCTTGCATATTTTAATATTGAATATAAAATTTTAAACACTATATTAGGGTTAGTTTCTCTATATTTAGTTCTAAAAATTGATAGGAAATCTCTTTTTACAAGTGGATTTTTTATTGGAATATTTTGGTTTTATTGGGTAGGTAATTCTTTTGAATATTATGGATTAAATTCAATCTCAATTTTGGCACCTTTAGGTTTTGCTTTTGGTTATGCTATTCTTTTTTTACTTATTGGTGTTTTTGAATTTACTATTTATAGAGCTTTTATACTTTTTATTTTGTCATTTATTCACCCTTTAGGTTTTAATTGGTTTATTCCTGAATTGATTTTTATTGATAGTTATTTAGAAACATCAAAAATTGCTTTTGTACTGATTCTTTTAGCTTTAATTATATTTATTGAAATGCCTAAATATATAAAATTATTAGCTATTATTCCACTATTCTTTACATACACTAATGTTGGAGAATATATAGACAACCCTCCAAATATACAAATTTCAATGCCACAATTAAATACACCCCAAGATCAAAAATGGGTAAAAGATAAAATCCCTTATTTGATAGAAAAGAATCTATTCTTAATCGACAAAGCTATAGAAGAGAAAAAAGATTTGATTATTCTTCCTGAAACTGTATTTCCAATAGTCCTTAATAACGAAGATCTCTTACTTAATGAATTAATCCAAAAATCATACTATATAAATATTATCGCAGGAGCTTTATATAAAGAGGAAAATAGTTTTTACAATGCAACATATCACATTGCAAATGGAAAAGTAGAAATTGCAAAAAAAGTTGTACTTGTACCTTTTGGAGAAGAGATACCTTTTCCAAAAGTAATTACAGATTTGATTAATGATATATTCTATGATGGGGCGGAAGATTATAAAAAAGCAGATACTCCAACAAATTTTGTAATAGATGGTGTAAAATTTAGAAATGCAATTTGCTATGAAGCAACTAGTGATAATATTTTTCAAAATTTAGATGATGTAAAATATATGATTGCATTATCAAATAATGCTTGGTTTACTCCATCAACTGAACCTATTTTACAAAATTTATTGCTTAAATACTATGCTAAAAAATATAATATAACAATATTTCATTCTGTAAATGGTAGTAAAAACAACATCATAAGACCTTAAATTATTTTTTGATATTATAAATAATTATAAAAAAAGGTTTATTATGGAAGAATATATATCTAAGTTTTTAAATCTTGCTATTGAATACACACCAAAGTTAGCTTTAGCAATTATAACTCTTATCTTAGGACTTTGGATTATTTCAATTATTATCAATATATTTGAAAAAACTCTTATTGCATCAAAAGCAGATAAAACACTCATACCTTTTCTAAAAAGTTTATGCTCTTGGGTTCTTAAGATTTTACTTTTTATCTCAGTTGCCTCAATGGTAGGTATTGCTACAACTTCATTTGTTGCAGTTTTAGGTGCAGCTGGTTTAGCTATTGGATTAGCTTTACAAGGCTCATTATCAAATTTTGCAGGTGGAGTGTTACTTCTAATTTTCAAACCTTACAAAGTGGGTGATATTATTGAATCACAAGGTTATGTAGGAAAAGTAAAAGAGATTCAAATATTTAATACTATTTTAACTACATATCAAAATAGAACAATAATTATTCCAAACTCTGTTATCTCATCTAATTCAATAGTAAATATAACTAGTAACGGTATAATAAGAGTTGATATGGAGATTGGTATCTCATATGATAGCGACATTGATAAAGCAAAAAAAGTTATATATAAAGCTATAAATAAAAATGAAAAAGTTTTAAAAGATCCTGAGTGTAACATTGGAGTAAATGCATTAGCAGATAGCTCTGTAAACTTACTTGTTATGCCTTGGTGTGAGTCAAAAGATTACTGGGATGTATATTTTGGTGTTAGAGAGGATATAAAAAAAGCTCTTGATAAAAATAATATTACAATCCCATTTCCTCAAAGAGATGTTCATATTATAAACTCGTAAAATAAAGTAGTTTTTCTACTTTATTTTACATATTCTTCTTTTATCTTTTCTAAAATATTTTCTTTATCTAAATTATAATCAATTTGAAGATTTAAAGCAAAATCTAAAATATCTTTAAACTCTTTTGAAGGCTTTAAACCTAAATTTATTAAATCTCTTCCTTGAATAAGAGGCTTTAATCCTTCTTCTGAGATATTCATCTCTCTTGCTTTTTCTAAAACCCAAGATATAGCATCATCACATTTTTTCTTATCAGGGATTGTTCGTCCCTTGCAATCAGCCAAACAAACTATACATAAATCTTCAATATTGCATCTTAAAGATAATCTTTTTACTGCTTTTGTTGAGGATTCTGCTTTATATAATTGAAATGGTGCCAAGTGATTTTTAACCAAAGGGATAACTTTTTCTATAAATCTTTTTTCATTTGTTATTCTATTTAAAAAAGTTTGTGTAGGTTCAACTCCTAAAGCTTCATGTTTATGAGATGTGATTTTTCCATCTATCTCTTTTGTACAAAATGGTTTTCCCAAATCATGACAAAGCAAGGCATAAAACAGATATAAATCTCTATATTCATCACCTGTTTTAAGTTTAACCATTTCATCAAGAGTCATTAAGGTATGTACCCAAACATCCCCTTCAGGATGATATTCTTCGTCTTGTATACACCCTACTAAAACCTCTAATTCAGGAAAATATTTAAGTATCCCAAACTCTTTTAAAATACTCATCCCTTTTGAAGGTTTTGAAGATTTTAAAAAAAGTTTTTTTAACTCTTCAAAAACTCTCTCTTTTGGCAAAGTTTTAAATTCTTCTGTTTTAGCCATATTTTTACAAAGTTTTTTTGTATTTGGATCAATCTCAAAATCAAATCTAGAAGCAAATTGTATAGCTCTGTAAACTCTTAAGGCATCTTCAACAAAAGTTTCATCTTTTATGTGTTTAATAATCTTATTTTTCAGATCAGCTATTCCCCTATATGGATCTAAAAATTCTTTTTCAAAAAAATTATATCCAATAGAATTAATAGTAAAATCTCTTCTTAAAGCAGCTTCTTCATAAGTTAATGAAGAGGAAGTAATTACTTCAAAACCTTTATGTCCATCTTCAATTTTGTTCTCTTTTCTAGCTAATGCAAAATCAAAACTATATTGAGGTGTTGATAGAAGTAATACTCCAAAAGATTTTCCAACCTCTTTTACATTTCCATATTTTTTAAGACAGTTCTCTACACTAGTTAAAGAAGTGGTATTATAAAGCTCAATATCAAAATCTTTTGATGGTATATTTAATAAGTGGTCTCTAACACAACCACCTACAAGTATTGGCAAAATGCCAATACTTTTTAAGTCGGTTAGAATATCCTCTAAAATTTTAGGGATATTAATCGTTGTTGTAGTGATGAACATCCTGTTGTGGATAAGGAATAGTGATTCCCTCTTTATCAAAAGTAGTTTTTACATTTTCTGTTAAATCAAATTTTACACCCCAATAATCTGGAGTTTTAACCCAAGCTCTAACAACAAAATTTACAGATGAATCTGCTAATTCAGAAACTGCAACTGTAATACCTTTATCTTGAAGTACTCTTTCATCAGCTTCTACAATTCCCTTTAATAAATCTTTAGCTTTTTTAATATCATCATCATAAGAGATACCTACAACCAAATCAACTCTTCTTTCAGGTTTTGCATTTACATTTGTAATAGAACCACCTGTTATAGCTCCATTTGGTACAATAATCTTTTGATTATCTGGTGTAATTATAATAGTATTAAAAATTGATACCTCTTCAACTGTACCTGATACACCACCAGCATTTACAAAATCTCCAACTTTAAAAGGTCTAAACATAATAATCATTACACCTGATGCAAAGTTTCCTAAAGAATCTTTTAGGGCTAAACCAATAGCTAAACCAGCTGCACCTAAAATTGCAAAAAATGAAGTAGTATCTACACCTAATTGTTTTAAAGCTGTTAAGATTACAATAACCATTAAAATATAGTAAATAATATCATCTAAAAAATTAGCTAATGTTTTATCTACTTTTTCATTTCTTAACATCATTTTTTTAGCAAAATCAGCAACTTTTTTTGCTACCCACTTACCTATTATAAATATAACAATAGCAATTGCAATATTTAATGCATAAAGACCAATCATATCAGAAACTGTTTGTACACTGTCCATCTTTTCTCCTAAATTTTTTTAAAATTATATCATACTAAAATTACAAATAAGCTATTGAATTATTTAATTTTGTTTATTAAATATTCAACTACTTCTTCAACTTTTACTTCTGTTTTTTCTAAAGTTTTTCTATCAACAACTTCAACTAAACCATCTTGAAGTTTTTTACCAACAACAACTGCATAAGGGAATCCAATAAGCTCAAAATCACCCATTTTAAAACCAAATCTTTGTTGTTTTCTATCATCAATTATAGTTTCTATTCCTGCTTGCTTTAATGAATTATAAATATTCATACCAGCTTCAAGCTCATTCTCTTTTTTACCATTTGACACAATAACATCAACCATAAAAGGTGCTGTTTGTTTTGTCCAGATACACCCTTTTTCATCATGGTGTTGTTCAATAACTGCCGCAACTAATCTACTCACACCTATCCCATAACATCCCATAACAAAAGGTTGCGCTTTTCCATTTGCATCTAAAAATTTAGCATCCATTGCTTCTGAATATTTTGTACCCAATTGGAAGATATGCCCCGCTTCAATCCCTTTTGTATATGATAATTTTCCATCACAACAAGGACATGAATCACCCTCTTGAACAGCAACTAAGTCTGCATATTGAAGTTCCATAGATGTCAAATCTACACCTGTAAAGTGATAGTTTTCTTCATTTGCTCCACAAACTAAGTTATTGTCTTCTTTTAATTCTATATCAACATAAACTTTTATATCTTTAGGTAAATCAACAATTCCACAGAATCCTGGAACTAAACCAGCAGCTATAACCTCTTCTTCACTTGCATCTTCTAAATCAAGTGCATCAGCTGCATTACATGCTTTTGTTTCTTCTAGTTCATCTGTCCCTCTTACAAAAAATAAAACAACTTCTGATGATTCTTCATAAATTGCTTTTTTCATAACCGCTTTCATTGAATAGAAAGAATCAGCGTTTAAGAATTCACTAACCTCAGCAATTGTTTTACAATTTGGTGTTTCAACTTTTTCTAAAGCTTTAGTTTCTAATTTTTCTTTTTTATTTGGTTTTCTTTTTGCTGCTTCAATATTTGCACCATAAGCACAAGAATCACATACAACAATTGTATCTTCACCTGAATTTGCAAGAATCATAAACTCTTTAGAACCACTTCCACCAATAGCTCCACTATCTGCTTCAACAACTCTAAACTCTAATCCTAATCTTTCATAAACTTTTTTATATGCTTCTTCCATCACATTAAATTCTCTAACTAAATCTTCATGTGAATCATGGAAAGAATATGCATCTTTCATTAGAAATTCTCTACCTCTCATAAGCCCAAATCTAGGTCTTGCTTCATCTCTAAATTTTGTATTAATATGATATAAATTTATTGGTAAATCTTTATAAGAAGTTATTCTATTTTTAACAATATCAACTACAGTTTCTTCATTTGTTGGAGATAAAACAAAACCTGCATTTTTTCTATCTTTAAATTTTAGTAACTCAGGTCCCATAGCAACTGAACGACCTGATTGTTCCCAAAGTTCAAGAGGTGTAACAAAACTCATTAAAACTTCATTTGCACCTGCATTATCCATCTCTTCTTTAACTACAGCTCTAATTTTGTCTAAAACTATTTTTCCTAAAGGCATAAAATTATAAATTCCTGCGCCAGTTTGATTTATAAATCCACCTCTTAATAAAAATTGATGAGATGGTAGTGTTGCATCGTTTGGTGTCTCTTTAGTTGTTGGTATAAACATTTGAGAAAATTTCATTTATTATATCCTATTAATTTATTTTAAATTTATCGCAATTATGAATATTTAACATATTTGCATCTGAACTTAGTCCAAATATTGATTGTACTGTTCCTACTACAATATCACATTGATTATCTTTTGATAGAGTTTTAATCTGCTTTTGGGGAAGATGTAGATATTCATTTATTACAGTTTGACAAAGTTTTCTAATATTCTCTTCATCATCTCTGTTTATAAAACCTTTTTTCATAGCATTATTAAGTTTTTTTTCTATAATCTCATCCGCTTTAGTATACATATGTTTTACAACTGGTTCAATCTCTAAAGATTTCAACCATTCAAAAAACTCTAATGACATTTTATTTACAATTGAATAAGCTGTTTTAGCCTGTTCTGCTCTTAAACTCATATTGCTATTTACTATATCTTGTAAATCGTCAACTGAGTATATCATTAAATTAGAAGATTCAATATCATCAATATCCCTTGGAACTGCAATATCAAACCAATATCTTTCAAAACTACATTCATGTGTCATATTTTGAGTTATAATTGGATAAGGTGCAGATGTTGCAGTAATCATAACTGGTGTTTCGTTTAATAACTCTTCTAATTTAGAATATTCTTCAACTTTTATATGTTCTTCAAAAGTATCTGCTAAAATTTGTGCTTTTTTAATATCCCTACTTGTTAGGATAACATCAAAGCCTGCACTTAAAAGGTGTTTTATAGTAAGTTCACTCATCTCACCCGCACCAATTACTAATGCTTTTACTCCAGCAGTATTTTTTATAATCTCTTTTGCTTTTGCTACAGCTGTACTTGCAACAGAAACAGAACCTGTTCCTAAACTTGTCGCATTTCTAACTGCAGCTGCACATTTAAAAGAGTAATGCAAAGCTCTAGGTAATTTTTGCTCACAGTAATTTTTTGCCAAAGAAAATCTAAATGCATCTTTTAACTGTCCAACAATTTGTGTTTCACCTATAACTAAAGAATCAAGAGCAGAAGCTACTGAAAAAAGATGGTGAATAGCTCCATCATTTTCATAAATATCTGCTCTATCATATAAATCTTCAAAATCTATTTTTGAATAATTACTTAATTTTTTTATTATTGATTTTGAAGCTTTACTTGTATTATTAACTGCTGTTATAATCTCAACTCTATTACAGGTTGATAAAAGTATAGCTTCTCTTATATTTTCATCATCTATTAATTGTTTTAAAAATCTATCTTTATTTTCTTCATTTGGAAATGCAAGTTTCTCTCTGGTTTGAATATCTGTATTTTTGTGAGAAAAACTAATACTTAAATAACTCATAATCTCAACTCTCTTTACCTATCTTAAATAATTTAAAATTCTCTATTTATCATTGCACTCATAATTTGTATTAAAGATTCATTATCTTCACTTTTAACTGCTTCAATAGCTTCTAATCCTAGTTTTTTTGCTTCATTAATTGAATCTTCAAGTGCTTTTGTATCATTCATTTGTTGTTTAATCCATAATGTATCTTCTTGGCTTAAACTTTTTTTATAAAGACTCTCTAATCTATTTTTATCTTCAATTCTTTGGTGTAATAAAAGATATGGAATAGTAACTTTACCCTCTACAAAATCTAACATTGCAGGTTTTCCCAAGGTTTGGCTATCTTGTGTAATATCTAAAATATCATCAATCATTTGGAAAGCTAAACCAAGATTTTTACCATATAATGCAAATTTTTCTTTATCTTTGTTTGCTAATATTGCAGCTGATTTTGCTGATGCTTCTATTAATGAGGCAGTTTTTTTATAAATCATATCTATATATTTGTCATAAGAAGTATTAAACTCATTTGTCAAATCAACATCTAACATCTCACCTATACTTAAAAGTGTAACAGCACTTGATACAGTATAAGCAACTTCCCTGTTCATTTGAGATAATTCAGTAAAGGCTTTTGAATATAAAATATCTCCAAACATAATAGAAGTTTTATTATCAAAAAGTGCATTTATAGAAGGTTTTCCTCTTCTTGTATCAGCTTCATCAATAACATCATCATGCAATAAAGATGCTGCATGAATCATCTCTACTATTGCACAAAGTTTTATTGATTCTTCATTAATACCTGCAATTTTAAGTATTAATTTACTTCTTAACATCTTACCTGTTGCTAATAAATCAAGCAACTCTAAACTTTTTTTGTCATTACACTCTTTAACAAAATCTTTTATTTTATCTTTTACTTTTTGTAACTCTTCCACTTTTAACCTTACGAATCTAATCTACAAACTATATCACCAGCAAGTTCAACATATAAACCTTTTTTCATCTGTTCAACTTCATCTAAATTTTGAAGAACATATTGTTTTATAATTTCATTTACATCAAACTCTTCATCTTTGTCTTTTGATAATAATATCTCCATAACTGCTAGTTTTTCTAATAATTTATCAAACTCATCTTCAACAATCTCTTTATTAGCTTGATTTGCAATATCAAAATATTTTGACTTGGCAGAACCTACAAATAAATCATCCTCATCTTCGATTAACCAATTATTTGCCATCTTATTTATCCTCTTTTAATCTAACTCTTACAGATTCAGCATGGGCAGTTAAACCTTCAGTATCAGCTAAAAGTGCGCAAGCTTCTCCTAATTCATCAATTGCATTTTTAGAGAAGTTTATAATTGAGCTTTTCTTTAAAAAGTTTTCAACATTTAAAGGGCTATAAAACTTAGCTGTACTTCCAGTTGGTAATGTATGATTTGGTCCAGCTATATAATCTCCAATTGGTTCAGGGGTATTTTCACCTAAGAAAATAGCTCCTGCATGTTTTATTTTTGGTAATAGTTCAAATGGATTAACTGTCATTACTTCTAAGTGTTCAGGAGCAATTTCGTTCATTAATTCTAAGGCTTCATCCATATCTTGTGCAATAATAATAGCACCTCTTTCTTCAATAGATTTTCTAGCGATTGCTTCTCTACTTAAACTTTTTAAATAGTTCTCAACCTCATCTGATGTTTTATTTGCAACATCTTCATCAATAGTAATCATAATTGAACTTGCCATCTCATCGTGTTCTGCTTGTGATAAAAGATCAATTGCCAAATATTTTGGTTTAGCACTACTATCACTTAAGATACCTATTTCAGAAGGTCCTGCAATCATATCAATATTTACTTCACCAAATACTAGTTTTTTTGCTGTTGCAACAAAGATATTTCCTGGACCAGTTATAACATCAACTTTAGGAATTGTTTGTGTACCATAAGCCATTGCTGCAATAGCACTAGCTCCACCAACTTTATAAGCTTTATTTATTTTACAAATGTGACATGCCGCAAGAAGTAACTCATTTACTTCATTATTCGGAGTTGGAGTACAAACAACAATCTCTTCAACACCTGCAACAATTGCTGGAATAGCATTCATTAAAAGAGAACTTGGATATGCAGCTTTTCCACCAGGAATATAAAGTCCAGCCCTATCAACAGGAGTTACTTTTTGTCCTAAAATTGTTCCATTTTTTTCAAAATCTACCCATGATTTTGGAAGTTGTTTTTCATGGTAAGTTTTAATTCTATCATAAGCAGTATGTAATGCTTTTTTTAGATTTTCGTCAATATTATCATATGCTTTTTTCATATCTTCTTGAGATATCATAAGTTCATCATCACTTTTTACTTCCCACTTATCAAACTTCTCAATATGTGCTTTTAAAGCTTCATTACCATCTTGAACAATCTCATCAATTATTCCTGTAACAATCGCTGATACACCTTTGATATCAGTTTTTGCTCTACTTAAGATATTTTCAAACTCTTTACTAAAACTTGCATCTTTTGTATTAATTATCTTCATTGTATATTTCCTAATATATCTTTTATAATATCATCTATATCTCTATTTTCTACATCTACTGTAATATCAGCTACTTTTTCATAATCTTCAATTCTTTGTTCATATATAGTTTTTGCTTCTTCTAAATTTGATAAAAGAGGTCTTTTTTTTAATTTTACTTTTGCATTTGGTGAAGAGTGTATTCTATTTAATATGCCCTCAAAACTTGATTCTAAATATATCACTTTTCCTATACTGTGGATATTTTCTTGTCTAAAGAAACCTCCACCTGTAGAAATAATAGTATTATCTACATTTTTTTCAAGCCATAAAGCACATTTTTTTTCTAAACTTCTAAAATAAGGTTCACCCTCTTCTTTAAAAATCTTTTTAATTTTTTTATTTTCAACACTTTCAATTAAATCATCAGTATCTATTGCAAAATAATCTGTTGCTTTAACTAAAGCTCTAGCTATTGTACCTTTTCCAACACCCATAAAACCTATTAAAATTATATTATTCTTTTTATCCAATTAGAATTTCCTAGTTTATAAAATCGTAAGATTATATCTAAATTTAAGTAAAAGGTAAATGACATGTCAAATATGGTTTAAACAGGTAGTTTAAAAGTAAATTGTGCTCCGGAGTATTTTTTGTTTTTATATGTATAACTTATATTCTCTACTTCTATTTTTCCTCTCATATGTTTTTCAACAATCATTTGAGTCATATAAAGACCTATTCCAGTGCCTTGTGACTGATGTTTTGTAGTAAAGTATGGTTCAAAAATATTTTTAATTATTGATTCTTCTATCCCTTTAGCATTGTCTTTTATTTTTAATATAAATATATCTTTTTCTTTTTGTAAATCAATAAAAATATATCTTTCTTTTTCTTGTTTTTCAAAGGCATCTTTTGCATTGTAAAATATATTTACTAATGCCTGAGTAAATTCATTTTCATAACTTTTTATCATTGCATCATCAACGTTTTCAAATACTACAGTAATTGAATTGTTTTTAAGTATACCTTCAACCAACTCTAATGATTTATCAATCGATTTTAAAATAGAAAATTCAACTTTTTTCTTATCAGATTTAAAGAAGTTTCTAAAATCCTCAATAGTTTCAGAAAGGTGTTGTGCAGTTGAATTGATTTTTTTAAGTTCTTTTCTCTCATCTTCAATAGTTGAAATATCTAAATCTTTTTTTAACTCAATAGCAGTTGATATTGAACTTATTAAGCTTAATGGTTGTCTCCATTGGTGAGCAATATTTTCTAGCATTTGTCCCATAGAAGCCATTTTTGATTGTTGAAATAATAATTGCTCTTTTTGTTTAGTTTCTGAAATATCTACAATAGCAGATATTCTTACTTTTTTTGAATTGATCATGGCATTTGTACCTTTTGATAAAACATCGATTATTGTTCCATCTTTTTTTATACCTTTTGATTCATAAATATTTGAATCATCTTCACGTTTTCTTTCTTTTATTTTTTTATATGTCTCTTTAGGGACAAAATCTTTTATATTTTTTCCTATAATTTCATCTTTTGAATTATATCCATACATTTTGTGTGCGATATCATTTGCATCTATACATACATCATTTTCAAAAATAAAAATTGCTTCTGTTACTGAGTTTATAAGTATTTCAAAATCTTTTATAGAAGCTTCTAATTTCTTTTTAGTTTTTGTTAACTCTTCATTTGATTTATTTAATTGATTTTGTTGTTTCTTCAGTACTCTATTATGTTTTGAAACTTGAAAATGTCTATAAAAAAGAAATAAACTTATAATAAAAAGAATAATACCAACTTGATAAAAAAGTGTATAATCAAAACCTGATTCTACATTTACAGAGATATAACTATTGATAATTCTTTGTTTCTCTTTTTCATCTATAGCTTGAACAGCTTTTTGGAACAATTCAAATAAAATAATATCATCATTTCTTACACCAATACCTAACTCAAAATTATAATTAAATTTTCCACTAATTTTAAGTTCGCCAATATAATTGTGTTGTAAAGTATATGCTATAGTTGGTAAGGCATCTACAAACCCAAAAAGTTCACCTCTTGCTACTTTCTCCATTCCATCATTTACATTCTTCACAGAAACAATTTTATTATCAGGATGGATTCTTTTTAGAATCTCTTCTATAGAATAATTTTTAACAACCCCAATCTTTTTTTCATTAATAAGACTATCAGGATCAGATATAAATACTTCATCATTTCTTGTGGCAATAACTAAAGGAAAAGAAACATATGGGCTAGTGAAATTCATATAAGATAATCTAGATGGTGAAACTGAAGCTAATGAAAAAATATCACACTTTCTTGTTTTTGCGAACTCTATAGATTCACTCCAGTTTTTAGTAGGAACTAACTCAATAGGTATACCTATTTTCTTAGATAAAATAGGTATATATTCAGAAGTCATACCGATATGTTTGCCATCTACAAGTTTTTCATATGGCATCCAATCAGGATCGATACACATTGTAATTTTATCTTTTTTTAAAATATAATCTTTTTGCTCTTTTGTAAAATTTAACTGCGTTTTTTTCTTTTCATTTATATCAAAAATTATATCTTCAACATTAAATTTATTTTTTATTAAACCATCATTTATAAATTCATTTATATTTTTTTGAAATAACTGTTTATCTATTTTTCCTATATCATAGATTTTAGGCATTATAAGCTTTTCTATTTGATTAGCTTCAAATAATAAAGCATCTTTTGTTTTTGTTTTTGAATATTTATCATAAATAATATCGACAATCTCTTTTTTATTTGCTAATGAATATATCCACCCTTTGTTTGTAGCTTCAATAAATTTTTTTACGAGTTGAGGGTTTTCTTCTGTCAATTTTTTTGTTGTAAATAAATTTACTCCTGAACCATAAATGCCATAAGTTTGGGGATCAATAATATTAAAAGGAACTTTTGATTTTTTAATTTCATATATTTCATTTGATAAATATGCACTCATTGCATCAACTTCACCATCTATAAAATTTTTAGGATTAAAAGTGTGTTGTTTAAATTTAAAATCTTTTTTTGAAATATTAAACTTTTTGAATAGTGCATTTAGTGTAGATAAATCTAATTGCTCTTCCTCTATCATAATTGTTTTATTTTTTAAATCAAATGGAGTTACTATGTTTTGCTTAGTTACAAATACTAAAGCAGAACGTTTAAAATAGTTTGCAACAAGTTTTAAAGAGTCTTTTTGTTCTTCTAGATTTAATACTGAAAAGTCATAAACTGAAAAAGTTGTTTTTTCACTTTTTAAATCTTCTACAATATTAACACCAGGTACAAATTCTTTAATATCAACAGCTAAGCCTTGTTCTTTATAAAAGCCTTTCTCTTTTGCAGCAATAAATCCTGCAAATTCAAATTGATATTTCCAATTTAATTGAACAGATACCTCTTTTAACTCTCTTGTTTGAGAAGCATGTGTTACAACAATAAATGTAATAATTAATAAAAAGTATCTGAGTATATTCAAAAAAAATCCTATCATTTTTTTTATATTATCTAAAAAATTATTAAATTACTCAAACTTTCTTTTATAACGTTTTAACATTGTTTCATTTCCTAAAATTCCACCTTGATGTATATATAAGTATACAAAATTAGTATCATATACTTTCTGTAAAGCTAAAAAACCTAAAGGATCATACAATAAGTCAAACTCTATGTTAGAATCATTTTTTACTTTTATCCACATCTCATAAAACTCTTTATATAGTTTTCCGAAGTGATATTTTTTTTGCATCTCTATAATTGTAGGGTGAAATTTTTCATCTTGCTCTAAATGAAAAAATTGTTTTTTCAAATAATCACTACCCCCAACGCATGCTACAGTTAAAACTTCAAAAGAGAGGTTTTTTTGTAAAAAAAGTGCAGTTGTTCCTGTACCACTAGGAAGAACTATTTTTAGATTTTTTATACTATTTTCTAATGCCCAATCATTTATCTCTTTTGCTAAGATTTGTATTCCATATTCTGCTTCTTTTACTCTTCCACCCTCTTCAATAAAAAGCATTTTTTCATCAAGTATATTATTTATATATTGATCTATATCATCACAATTTTTTTCTATAATATTTGCACCATTTTCTAGAGCAAATTTATAATTACCATCTGGATTCTCTTTTAAAAAAGAACTTATATGATTTACATAAAAATCTAATTTTACTTCTTTTAATTTTGCTAATACAGATAAAGAGTATAAAGAGTTTGCTTGAGCTGAACCGTAGCTAATTATTTTTTCTATATTTTTAATATCGCTTTCTAAAAAATAGTAAAATTTTCTAGCTTTATTACCTGAAAATTGCTTATCTAGTAAATCATCTCTTTTTACAAAAAGCTCTTTTTTATTAAATTTAATTTTTTCTATTGGTGAGTTTATATAATTCATTAAGATTATTATACTAAAATTACACGAAACATAAAGAATAAAGAGAGTTATACATGGATTTATTAGATTATATCGAAAAAGGTGGAGTGATTGTTTATATCTTAATATTTTTAAATTTTATTGGATTTACAATTATTCTTTGGAAATTTTTTACAATACCTAGAAAAAATTCTATGCTAAAAAAAATAAAAAATAAAATAGATTTAACACATTTAAAAACTTTAGAGATTCAAATAGAATATGAAGTAAAAAAACTAGAATCTGGTTTAACATATATAAAAAATATTGCTTCTGTAGCGCCTTTACTGGGTCTTTTGGGGACAGTTTATGGTGTATATAAAGCTTTTGAAGAAATTACACAAAAAGGTTTAGGAGACCCTACAATATTTTCAGGAGGTATCTCTATAGCACTTATTACTACAATTGCAGGATTAATTGTTGCCATTCCACATCTAATTGCATACAACTATTTTATCTCTGTAATTGACTCAATAGAATTAAAAGCAAAAAAAGAGTTTTTAAACTAATGAAACGAAGAGACTATATAGGGTTAGATTTAACTCCCATTATTGATGTTGTATTTATTTTACTAATATTTTTTATTGTAACTTCAGTATTTAAAAAAGATGAGCTGGCTTTAATGCTAAATCTACCGGAAGCAGATGCAAAAGCTATAGAGATAAAAGATGAACAAGTTTATATTGAACTAAATGAAAATAAAATTGCGATAAAAGGATTAGAAGTTAATTTTATTTCATTAGAAGAAAATTTAAAATTAGTAAAAAATAAAAAAAGTGCAATAATAGTAAAAATAGATAAAGATACTAAATATGAGAGAATTACAAAAGTTTTAGATTTACTTCAAAAATATAATCTAAATAATCTAGCTTTAGTAACTAGTGAAAAGAAATAAAAACTAAGCAAAAGCCTAGTTTTTATTTAAAGAACAAAGATCAGAATAAGCTATCTCAAGTCTTGCTATCATAGACTCTTGACCAGCTCTTAACCATTTTCTTGGATCATAATAAGATTTATTAGGTTTATCTTCACCCTCTGGGTTTCCAATTTGACTTTGTAGGTAATCATAATTTTTAGATACAAAACCTCTAACACCATCCCAAAATGCCCATTGAGTATCTGTATCAATATTCATTTTAACTACACCATAAGTTAAAGCTTCTCTAATCTCTTCTAGTGCAGACCCTGAACCACCATGGAAAACAAAGCTAACTGGTTTATCAATAGTTTTATGTTTTTCTTCAATATATTTTTGAGAATTATTTAAAATCACAGGACTTAGTACAACATTACCTGGTTTATATACACCATGCACATTTCCAAATGAAGCTGCAATAGTAAAATTAGGACCAACTTCATTTAATTTTTCAAAAGCATAACAAACTTCTTCAGGTTGAGTATATAATAAAGAGTTATCAACATCTGTATTGTCAACACCATCTTCTTCTCCACCTGTAATACCAAGTTCAATCTCAATTAACATATCGATTTCATTCATAGTTTTAAAATATTCAACACAAGTTGCAACATTTTCTTCTAAAGACTCTTCTGATAAATCTAACATATGAGAAGTAAATAAAGGTTTCCCAGTTTTTTCAAAGTGTTTTTTTCCAGCATCAATTAGTCCATCAATCCATGGAAGTAATTTTCTTGCAGCATGATCAGTATGTAAAATAACTGGTACACCATAAGCTTCAGCCATAGTATGTACATGTTGCGCACCGCTAATTCCACCTAAAACTGCTGCATCATCAGTTTTTAATCCTTTACCTGCAAAAAACTGAGCTCCACCATTTGAAAATTGAATTATAATTGGTGATTTAACTTTTGCAGCTACTTCTAAAACAGCATTAACAGAATCAGAACCAACAACATTAACTGCTGGTATTGCAAAATTATTCTCTTTTGCATAATCAAAAACTTTTTTTGCTTCACTACCACTTAAAACACCTGGTTTTACTATATCTAATATAGACATATAAATACTCCTAATTTATTTAATTACAATTTTTGCTTTACTTTTTAATTTATCAACTTCAGATTTGATTATATTTTGAAATTTCTCTTGAAATACCATTTGTTTAATCTTATCTTTTACTTTATCAAAAGTTAAAGTTTTAGGTGCCTCTTTACCTTCAAGATAAATTACATGATAACCGTATTGAGTTTTAACTGGTGATTTTGTATAAGTATTTACTTTTAAAGCTTTTGCAGCTTTTGAGAATTCAGGAACCATTTGATTCTCAGGGAATTTACCAAGGTATCCACCCTTTGGACCACTTGGACCAACTGATTTTTCTTTAGCAAGTTTTACAAACTCATCTTTTTTGTTTGATGCTTTATCTAAAGCTTTAATAATACTTTTTGCATCATTTTCAGTTTTTGTTAAAATATGTCTAGCTTCTAAAGTTGCAGGAACTTTAAATTTATCTTTATTTTTGTTATAAAAATCTTTTGCTTCATTATCAGAGATTTTTATTTTTTTCGATTCATTTTGCATCCAAATCTCTAAAGCCAATTCTTTTTCAACTTTTGCTAAAGCTTCTTTATATTTTGAATCAGATTTAACACCACTTTTTAAAGCTTTTTCTGTTAAAAGTTTTTTTTCTACAATTTGCTCTAAAACTTTATTTTTAGTCTTTTTTGGTAACTTATCAAAATCAACTTTTGCATTTCTAATAACTGAATTTATGTCATCACTTGTGATTTTTTCACCATTTACTGAACCATAATCAGCAGCATTCAAAGACAACGTCGAAAGCGCTAATGTTGCTATTAAACTTGTAACAATTTTTTTACTTTTAGTCATATTCATTATATTCCTTAAATTTTTAGTAGTTTCTATTTTATCTTTTTTTTACTAATAGAAAGTTAACTAGTGATTATTTTTTATATTTTTATTGTCCATATTAAGATTTTTTTAACATAGATAAAATAAAGTTTTAATTTAAAAATTAATTTTATTCTGAAAAACAGCTAAAATTTGGAGATTTTAAATGAATTCTTTTACAATTTTGTACAAAAAATTGCTAAATTTTAAAATTTAGCTTAAAAAACCTTTAATTTTTACTATATTTATGATATAATTCCGTCAAAAATTAAACTTAACTTAAAATTAAGCTAACGTAAAATAAGGGAAATCTATATGAGAATATTAATTATTGAAGATGAAATTACACTAAATAGAACTTTACAAGAAGGTCTAACAGACTTTGGTTACCAAGTTGATGCGGCTGAAAATTATAAAGATGCAGAATATTTCATCGATATTAGAAATTATGATTTAGTATTAACAGATTGGATGTTACCAGATGGTGATGGGATTGAACTTTGTAAAATTGTAAAAAATAGAAGTTCAAGAACTGCTGTAGTTATTCTATCAGCTAGAGATGATAAAGATTCTGAAATTGAAGCACTTAAAGCTGGTGCAGATGATTATATTAAAAAACCATTTGATTTTGATATTCTATTAGCAAGAATTGAAGCTAGATTAAGATTTGGTGGGACAAACGTAATTGAAATCGAGCAATTATCAATTAATCCAGATGAGGAAAAAATTGAATTCAATGGTGAAGAAATTGAGTTAAAAGGTAAACCTTTTGAAGTATTAACTCACCTTGCTAGACACAGAGATCAAATTGTTTCTAAAGAACAATTATTAGACGCTATCTGGGAAGAACCAGAATTAGTAACTCCAAATGTAATTGAAGTTGCTATTAACCAAATTAGACAAAAAATGGATAAACCATTAAATATCTCTACAATTGAGACTATTAGAAGAAGAGGATACAGATTCTGTTATCCTGATTCAAATGAAGAAGCATAATTAAAAGATAATTGATGCGTGTGAAGAGCATATACAAACAGTTTCATCAAAAGCTTGTACTTGCTACTTCACTTCTGATTTTAATACTTTCAGCTATTTTTTATGGCTATACCAAATCAACTATTTTTGATGAAATTCAAGATTCATTATACAAAGATGCACAATTAATTTATAAGATTAGTAAATCAACAAATGTAGATACAAAAAATTTTAATATTATAACCCATAGTGGAATCAATGTTGATATTGTAAAACTTGAACATGTACCACAAACTGCATATACTACATTTAAAGTAAAGAACAATCACTATATGCAAATTTTATATCTATTTGACCCTAAAAAAAGGGAATATATTAAGATAATAAAAAATATAAACTCATCACTTGATATGTTAAATAAAATATTTAACAACCTACTGTTAATATCTTTAGGTGGATTACTAATGGTTGTATTTTATGCATTTACTGTATCAAAAACTTTACTAAAACCAATTATTCAAATAACAAATAAACTATCAAATATGGATGAAAACTATCTAACCCAGATAAAAAAAGACAATCTTCCTATTGAGTTTCATCCTTTGGCAAATTCTATTAATTCACTTACATCTAGAATTGAAACAAATATTAGATTTAAAAAAGAACTTTTCATAGGTGTTGCCCATGAATTAAAAACTCCTCTTGCAGTTATGAAATTAAAAAATGAAGTAACATTAATGAAACCAAGAGAACCAGAAAAATATCAAGAGACTATGAAACTTACTGTTGAACAAATAAATGATATGAATAAAATGATTAGTTCAATCCTTGATATAGGTAGAGCAGAAGGTGCACAATTTGAAAAACCAGAAGAGATTGATTTAGTTCAATATCTTCAAAGAAAAACTAATGATTATAGAATGCTAAGTGCAAAAAAACAAATAATTTTAACATTTTTTTCAAATGTAAATCATCATGAAGTTTATTTACAACCAACACTAATAAATCAAATAATCCAAAACTTTGTTCAAAATGCTATAAAATTTACTCCAGATGATAAATCTATTGCAATAAGATTAAATAAAACAAAAAAAGAAACAACTATTAGTATTACAGATGATGGGGAAGGGATTGATGAATCAATAGACCTTTTTGCTCCATTTAAAAGAATGGGAAAAGAGAGTGGTGCTGGATTAGGATTATTCCTTGCTAAAAATGCAGCTGATGCTTTAGGTGCTACAATCTCACTAAAAAATAGAACTGATGGGAAATCAGGTTGTGTGGCAACAATCGTATTGCCAAACAAACCTCACACTAAAAAAGACTAAGAATAAATCTCTCTATGTTCAATCTTTGTACATTTGTTTTGTACAACTTTCATACCAGCCTCTTTTGCTTTTTGAGCTGCTTCATTATTTACTAAACCTAATTGAGTCCAAACTGTATCGACATCACCTCTTTCAATAGCAGCATCTACAACTAAACCAATCACATCAGGTTTTCTAAAAATATCAACCATATCAACTTTAAAAGGTATCTCTTTCAAACTTCTATATACTTTCTCTCCTAAGATTTCATCCTCTTTAGGATAAACAGGAACAATTTTAAATCCAGCATTTTTAAGATATTTTCCCACCATATTACTAGCTTTGCTTTCATTTGGAGAAAGTCCAATAATAGCTATAGTTTTAGTGTTGTCAAATATCTCTTTTATATCATCTTTATTACTGTTTATAGATGGAAATTCACACTCCATATATTTCTCCTTAGTACTTTTACAATGATTATAACAAATTAGAATAAAAAGTTTGTCAAAGAGTGGTAACTTCTCAAATATCTTTTGAGAAGTTACTATTTTATTTATTTTTTGTAGAAAGATAAAAAGATAAACTTTCTAATTGTTTATCATTAATTTCAGTTTTTCTAAAAAATGGCATACTAAATCTTCCATTTCTAACTACATAATCTACAAACCCTGCATCTAAATTTTTTCTTTGCGCTAAGACAGGGGAGATACCTGTATCTTTATATACAATCCCTAAGGCATTAGTTGCAGGCATACCTATGCCGTGACAATGAACACACCATTTATCAAATACTTGTTTCCCTTCTTTAAATTTTGAAGAATCATTTGCAAATAATGAACTTGCTAAAACAGCTGTTAATAATAAAATCTTCATATTTTTAAGCATTTTTATCTCCTCTTAATCTCTTAGGCCAAATTCCCCCTCTACCCGGAGCTAATATTCCATTTGGATCAATAGTATCTTTTAACTCTTCTGCAAATCTTTTTAATATATTATTATTAAAACTGTAAACACTAGATACTGCATCTTGGAAAGGTGGTGCTGCTCTATAATCTCCCCATCCATGCTTTGCTGCAACTTTAACCATAGTATTATAGACTTTTCTCATTTGTGCATTTTTCTCTTTATCTTCCCTTGAATTAGCAAATCCAATCATAAAACAAAATGCTCTATACATCCATGTTCTTGGGTGTGAAAATGGTGTAATCATAGATTCCATTCCTAACTCATGGAAAGTATCAATATAAATCTCTTGGCATTTTAATAACTCTGCCCCATCCCTTGGAATAATAGGAGAAAACCATACATGACCATCTTTTGGTCCAAAATTTTCACCTCTAGTACTTAACCAAAAAATTTCAAGGTTTGGAATACCAAGTGTAACTTTATGTTTAACAGCTTTTTTTTGCTCATCAGATAAAGGTAAAGAATAATTTTCTTCAACTTCAACTTTTGCACCTTCAATTGCACTTGAGAATCTATCTCTTATATATCTAATATTTGCTTCTACAGCTTCTTTATTTCCATATAAAGGAATATCTATTTTCCAGTATGGAATTTTATTTCTAAGTGCATAATCTTGAATCTTATCAATATCTGGTTTCCCATTTTTTGATGTTAAATATGATTTTAACTCAGGATTCATTGGTTTTCCATATTCAGGATTTAACGGACTCCTATATAAAGGCCAACCAATAATTGATGAATCTTCTAAATAGTTCATAATTTCAACTAAAGGAATTAAATCATCTCTTCTTGGAACTGTTAACACAGCTAATGAATAATGCTCAGGTTTTGGCATCATCCAAAATCCCATTTTTGTTACAATCCCAAAATTTGATTGAGAGAAAAGACCATCAACATATGGTCCATAACCGTATTTGTTTTCTGCAAAAGTTTTTGCTCCAGGAAGTGCTCCCATACCAGTTCTCATCAGTTCACCATTTGCTAAAACAACTTCCATCCCACAGTGTGCACCAAAGTGGTCTCTATATTGTCCATGCATATAACCCCAGCCATGGTCAAGTGAATTTCCAACAGGACTTCCCCAACCTGGATCTGGCATATCCATCATTACATTTAAATTGTTTTTTTCACAATATTCATAAAGGTCAAAATATGATACACCTGGCTCTAAAATACAGTAGTTTCTTTTATCATTTACTTCAATAATTTTATTCATTCTTTTTAAATCAACTACTACATCACCTCTGTTGTTTGGGGCAGAAGATCCATAACCTAGATTTTTACCTGTAGAGATAGGGAAAAGTGGTAATCCATACTTATTTGCAATTTTTACAATTTCTTGTACCTCATCAACTTCTTTTGGTGCAATTGCTAAAGAGGGAATAGGCTCTTCTGGTTCATCCCAATATGGAGAATAAGCATCTCGATATAAGTGCAAATCATCTTTAGTTTTAAAAACCCATTGTTTACCTGTAACTTTTTCAAGCTCTTTTACTGCTTGTAAAAAATCCTCTTGGCTAACACCATTTGGTAATATTATCTCTTCATTTTTAGACATACAAATCTCCTTTAACTAACTTTTCTTGGAGCAATAATCCAAGAATATAATATTTGATTTTTTTCATTTTTATTATTGATTGTAGATATTTTAGTTTTAGAATCAATTCTTTCATACTCATAATTATTGATTTTTAAAGCTAAAGCATCTGTCCAATCATATTTATCTAGATTTTTTTTGATTCTTTCAAGTTCAACTTTTGATGCTTGTAATTTATGGCTAATATTACTATTAGCTATATTATGTTCTGCATTGAAATACATTAACATACCTTTATCAAAGGCAAGTCTTTCTAATACAAACATTGTTTCATAAGAAGTTAATCCTGCAATAGCTGTATTTTTATTTTTACCCCATGTTGGACTGATTATCTCACTCCACATTTGAGAAATATCTTTATTTACTTCATATATTTTAGTTCCCAAAGCTTTCATTTTTTTTGCGAACTCTTCACTTTTTTCTATGCCTTTATCAAAAATAACATAGTCTAAATTAATATTGTTTTGTTTTTTATCTGACAAAATTAGACTAGATAAAGGGTTACCATAGGCACCTGATGCCAAAATAGTTGCTCCTAAACTTGTACTTTTTAAAAAAGAGCGTCTAGAAAATCTTTCCATTTTTTTCTCCTTTCATACTTATCTTAAAAGAATTGTAGATAAAAAAAATCTCAAAAAAATCTCATATGTTTTTTTAGTATCTAAATAAAAAAAGTATATAATGATTTTCTGGAATAATAATATTGAGGAAACAATGTTTAATGACATTTTAAAAGTAATTGCGAAGATACCTAACGAAAAAAAAGCTAAACTATACTCATTTACATTTTTAATTATTGGAATTATTGGAATTGTTCTTGTAAATAAAGTTTCAATGTTTATTATTCAACATACAGATAATAATCAGGATACAAAACTACCTTTATTTATAGGAATAACTTTTTTTATTGTTACAAGTGTTTTTTTATATTTCTTTTTAAGAAGTATTGCAAAAATAGAAAAAGAGGCAAAAGAGAAGTTAATACTTTTTCAAAAAAAAGAGAGTGAAAATCTTAAACTTATTAATTTTGTACTTGATAATACAGCAGATGCTATCTATTGGTTTAAATTTGATGGGAAAATTGTATATGTAAATAATAGATTATGTAAAGTTTTGGGATATACAAAAGAAGAGTTACTAAATGAGCATATCATAAAAATTGATAAAAAATTCCATGAAGTTGAAAAAATTATTATACAAAAGAAAAAGCAATTTAACTACTTTGAATCAGAACTAACAACAAAAGATGGGAAATCATTTCCTTGTTTAATAGCTGCAAATTATTTTTCTGCAAATGGGGAAGAAGAGTTTATTTGTGCTTTTGCAAGGGATATTACAGAACAAAAGAAAAAAGAACAAATAATAAAAAGTTCTTTAGAGGAAAAAGAGATTTTAATAAAAGAGATTCATCATAGAGTTAAAAACAATTTACAAGTTTTATCATCTTTACTTTCTATGCAAAAAAGAAGAGAAAAAAATGATGTAATTAATACTCAATTAGATAAAACAAGAAGTAGAATTTATGCAATTGCACTTGTTCATGAAATAATCTACCAAGATAATGATTTAAGATTTATAAATATGAAACAATATTTAGAAAAACTAACTTTTGCTATTAAAGATATTTATAATTTAAAAAATACTTTAAATATAAATATATCTGTGAAAGAGAATATTAACTTATCTATAAATAATTCAGTACTTGTAGCATTAGTGATTCATGAACTACTTTTAAATAGTATTAAACATGCATTTAAAGATAGGAACAATGGTAATATTGATATTTTTATCTATCAAAATAATAAGCAAATTTTATTTGGGGTAAAAGATAATGGTATTGGATATAATATACAAAAATTAAAAAATAATAACTCTTTAGGTTGGCAACTTATAGAGTCAATTGTCGAATTTCAACTTAATGGTGAATTAGAAATTATAAATGAAAATGGACTTTCATGTAGCATTTCATATGAAATATCAGAAGAAGAGGATTAATGAAAAAAAATATATTAGTTGTTGAAGATGAAATAGTAACTGCAATGGATATAAAAGAAGCCCTTTTAGAGTTTGGATTCAATGTTATTGGAGTTGCAACAAATATAAAAAAAGCTTTAAAACTGTTGGAAGAAAACAGCTGTGATTTAGCCCTTTTAGATATTACTTTAAAAAACGGTGATGATGGGATTTCACTAAGTGAAGAGATTATAAAAAGATATGATATACCTTTTGTTTTTTTAACAGCAAATGATAAATATACAACAATTGAGCGAGCAATTAAAAATGAACCTTATGGATATATAATTAAACCTTTTAAAGATGCAGAATTAAAAGCAACAGTAGAATTAGCCTTAAAAAAATTTTCAGATAAAAAAGAATTAACTATAAAACTTGAAGATAGTAAAAAACATTATGTAGCACTTGAAAAAATAAAAGAGAATAGTGAAAATTCACAGAAAAGATTTAAAACACTAAAGTTTGGTTATATTTTTGATAAAGATTTGAGAAAATTGTTTTTAGAAGATAAAGAGATAAATCTAAATCAAAAAGAGATAAAACTTTTTGAAATCCTAATAAAAAATGAAAATTGTATTGTTGCAAATGAGGCTATTGAAGATTTTTTATATGATGGAGAATTGGTTGGAGAAGGTGCATTAAGAGGAGTTTTATTTAGATTAAGACAAAAAGTTAATAAAAACTTAATAAGCAGTCACTCTAAAATGGGATATAAAATAGAAACAAAGGCAGTTTAACAATATAAATACTGTTTAAAATTATATAGCTTGAACAGGAATATATAAATTTTACTAAAAGTATAATCATCATATATAATATAAGTAAGTATAGTGATTTTTTCATATCCACTATTTGGTAACCACTCATAATAAACCCATTTAATAAACATTAAAATATCATTATTTCCTTCAATTTCAAATGTAATAAAAATTATGGTTATTGATGTTAGATTAAACGAAGTATATAAGATTTCTCATATTCCAAATTCTATTAATATTCCACATAGGACTATGAATGAACAAACTACAATAGATTTATAAATCAAATTTATATGTAACATATTGTGATGGAATTGCTTATAATACTTCAATGAAAGGGATTGAAGGAGAAAAAATGAAATAGACCAACTATTAATTTTATGTGAGAAACATACACTATATAAAAAATCAGATTTTATACTTTTAAATCAAAAAGAAAATTTAGAGAAACATCTATTTCAAACTGTACCCACTTTATACTGTTTAGTAGTTCAATATGAAAATAAATTAATTGGTTATGCAATATATATGAAACAGTTTTCAACATGAGATGCAGAATTTTATTTATATCTAGATTGTATTTTTATTGATGAAAAATATAGATCAATGGGATTAGGAAAAGAACTTCTTGAAAAAATAAAAAAAGAGGCTAAAAAATTAGAGTGTAATCTTATACAATGGCAAACACCAACACAAAATGAAAGAGCCATAACTTTTTATAAAAGAAATAATGCTATCACCAAAAAGAAAGAAAGATTTTTTTTAAATATTTAATTAGATTACTTATGTGTATTTATAACTAATTTAATCCCTTCATATGGAACTGTTTCAATAATTTTATATTCAAACTTAGTTCTTAATCTCCAAATAAGTGTTCTTATTGAACTATCTGAGATAACATTGCCCTCCCATATTTCATTCTCTATTTGTTTATACGAAACAATTTGGCCCTTTGACTTAATTAACATAGATAAAAGTTCTGTTTCTTGATGTCCTAATTTTATAAAAGTACTATTAAAATATAACTTTTTTGTATCTTGATTAAAAGAATACCCATATCCTAAATCAATATTTGAAATAGGTCTTTCAGTAATATCTTTATTTAATTTAGTCATTACTATTTTTATAGTTGATTGTAAACTTGCTTTATTAAACGGTTTTATTTCATAAGCTAAGGGATAAGTTTCAATGGCTCTATCAATTGTTTTATCATCATTAAAAGCTGTAAGATAAATTACACTAGTTTTACTTATTTCATAGATATCTTTTACCGTTGATATTCCATCTCTATCACCTTCTAAGTTTATATCCATAATAACAATATCAGGTAGATTCTCTTCAAACTTTTCAACTGCTTCTTGGTTTGATTTAGCGATTCCTACAACATCTAGTCCCAATCCTAAAACGATATGTTTTATCTCCATTGCTGTAATCGCTTGGTCTTCAACTATTAGTATTTTATACTTTTTGTTCATTTTAATTCCAGGTTATTGTTATATGAGTACCATTTTTATTTTTGATTTCAATATTACCTTTTAAGTAAATTTCAATTAATGAACGAATTAAATCCATCCCAAAAGATTCTTTTGCATACTTAGGAAAGCCTATTCCATTATCTATAACTTCTAATATTTTTTTATCTTTATCTTCATAAAATTTAATAAATATTTGACCTTCATCTAAAGAAAAAGCATGTTTAATACAATTTGTAACCAATTCATTTATTATAAGACCACAATAAAGAACCTCTTCTGTTCTTAAATAAGATTTAATATCATACTTTACAATAATATCTTCACTATATGTTGTCTCTTTAATTCCATTTACAATAGAAATAAAATATTCTGTGGGGCTGATAAAAGACAAATCTTCATTACTACTATATAATAATTGATGAACTTCACTCATAGCATTTAATCTATTTTGTATACTAATAAGCATCTCTGACATCTTAGGGTCTTTTATACTATCTTTTTGTAATCTTATAAGAGAAATAATCGTTTGCATATTATTTTTAACTCTATGGTTAAGCTCTTTAAGTAAAAACTCTTTGTCTTGGAGTGCTGATTGTAATTTTTCAGTTTTTTCATCTACCATTGATTTTAATCTTATAGTTTCATTTTCTTGATATTTAATTAATGAAAGTTGAACTTTATTTTTTTCAAGTTCTAATATTTTGATTCTATCAGCTAGTGCAATTGAGAAAATCAATCCTTCTAAAACTAAAAATAATTCTACTAAATAAGGTATATCATTGTAAATATTATATAACCCTGCACTTGCAAGATACATACTTATCATTGAGCCAAAAAAGATAATCCAACCTAGCAGTAAAAAGTAACTTTGTCTATTTTTTTTAGCAACACTATATAAAGTTAAAAATAATACTAACATAAGCAATATAGCTGAAAAAATATTTCTAATCCATCCTTGCTCTTGTAAGTAGACAATTATACCTATAATAAAAGGATAAAGGAAAAGATAAATCCTCAAATATTTATACAATTTAGGATGATTCTCTTTTGTATTAGTAAATGAGATAGTAAATATAGAAAAGAAAAAGATAGGTATTGCAACGATTAGTGAAGCTGCTTTTATAATAAATTCAACAGTACTGGGATCTTGAATAAAAAGTGTTGAATATCCGGTATAAAAAAACTGATGTAAAGAGATACCCAAAATATAAAATACATAAAAAAGATAACTTTCAGACTTAACAATAAAATAGATAACTAAATTATAGGCTGCTAATATAAACATAGCCGTAAAGAAAAAGACTAAAATATTTTGTCTACGAACCTCTTGCTCATAAAATTTTTTTAAATCATACAATTTTAAATCAACAATCAAGGTTGTTATTTTAGAAGATAATTGAAAGTAATATGTTTTGTGTTCCTTTGCACGTAAATTAATTTCAAATATTGGTTCCAATGTTTTTCTATCTGAACTAATTTGAAATAAACCTTCATGAATCACTTTATCATCATAATACAGATTAATATGAGTTGTTAAAGAATTTTCATATTGTAATATTTTTTTCTGAACTTCATCTGATGTATTTATAAATGCAATTTTTATCCAAACTGTAAAATTTGGTGAATACCCAAAAGATTTAGGTTTTGAGATATCAATTCTTTTAAACTCTTTATTTTTAATAGTATCAATTGTTTCATTATTCGTATTATCTATATAAATATAACTTGAAGAGATTAAATCATTAGTTGTTTTATTAATATCTATTAATTTATCTGCAAATATGGAGGATGAAAGAGTTAATATAAAGATAAGAATATATTTTATTTTTTTATGCAAAATTATAATCACTTTCTAAAAATTGTAATTATTTTATTATATCACTGCTTAAATTAAAAGATTTGACTTTTTTTTTGACACCTTTTTTTGATAATTGGGAACATTTCAAAATAAAGGGGAAAAAATGGTATACGTAAACAAAAACATAACAGTACAAAGATTAGAGGAGTTGTATAAACAACAAAACGATTTTACGAATTTTGATAAAACTTTTTTATTTGAAAAGTTTATTGATATTATTTTATCTTTTAATAAAAAGATAAATTTTGAATCAAACTATCCAAACTTAAAAAAAGTGAATAGTGCAGAAGAGTTAGTTAAAATTTTTCAATTAAGAAGTGAAATATATGGAAACTTAGGTTATCAAAATGAGTTTCCAAATTATCTTCCAAATATGAATTTTGATTTTTATGATGAAAATTCAGCAATCATATATACAGAAGATAATAAAGAGATTACATCAACTTGTAGATTAATTTTTGATTCAAGTAAAAAATTACCAATAGAGGAAAAGTTAGACTTATCTGATATAAGAATTAAATTTCCAAAATTGAGTGAAATCTCAAGACTTATGGTAAAAAAAGAGAGTAAAGGTTTAAGTTTAGATTTCAAATATTTAATGGCAGGGATGTATCATCTAAAAACACAAAATGGTTTAGATGCATCAACATCAGTGTTTCTAAAAGATCACTTTAAACTTTATGAAAAACTTGGTGGATTTAGTATTGAAAGAAGTTTAGACTCATATGGTCATCTTGATAAACCTTTTGTTATCTCTTCTTGGAATCCTGTAAATGTTTCAAGATTTTTCAAAAAAGCATTTTTGAAAATAAGTTAAAATATATAAAGGGCATATTTATAAATATGCCCTTTTACTTTTTAAACTAATAATTTATAGATACATAAAAACTCATATCAAACTCATTATCTTCACTTAAAAAATTGTTTTTGTGATAAATTATATAAGAAGGTTTTGTAGTAGTTTCATATTCACTATTTAAAAGCCACTCATGGTAAACCCAATTCATAAACTTTAAAATATCTCCTTGATGACCTTGCACATCAAACTTTGCATAAACTCCGCTAGAGATTTTAAATTTTGGGATTCTTTGAGATAAAATCTCCTCTTTTTCATCAGTTTGAATACAAGCAATATATTGGCACTCATTTAATGGTGTAATTACAGGATTATCATGTAACAGGGCAATTTGTTTATACTCTTTTATATCATTATTTAAAATCAAAGTTTGTAATTTTTGCCAAGTCTGCCTAATATTTATGTTATAACCTTTATTTCTAATATAATAACTTTTTATCTCTGGCATTTTTACAATTGTAGGAACAAGTCTTGAAAAGTTAGCTTTAGAATTCATAGCTTTTTTTGACTGCTTCATAATCTCATTTGAATAGCTTTTATAACCACCTTTTCTCCATTGTTTTGGAGACATCTCAAATCTTTTATTAAAGGCTTTAATAAAAGATGAATGGGAACTATACCCACAAAGATTTGCAATATTTGAGATAGTTGAATATCTATTTGTTAAAAGTAAATTTGCAGCTTTTTGCAATCTAATAGATTTAATACTTTCATAAATATTTTTTCCAAAAGCTTCTTTGAATACTCTATGCATATGAAACTTACTTATATCTAAATCATAACTTAACTCTTCAAGGTCTATATGAGTATCTATATGAGTGTATACATAGTACATTATTGCATTTGCAATCTTATCTCTTTTTTCTAAGGTTTCTTTTTTCATTCTATAGTTTATCAAAAATAGAATAAATTTTGAGCACTAATCAACAATTATCTAAACATAAAAGAACAAAAAATTTAGCAAAAAAGATAAAGAATTTTTCTTTTTTAAATTCTACAATAGAGAAAACAAAAAAGGTTTATTATGAATAAGATATCAAAAGTATTAATAGCAAACAGAGGGGAAATTGCTCTTAGGATAATAAGAGCCTGCAAAGAGTTAGATATAACAAGCGTTGCAATATTTTCAGAAATTGATGTAGAAGGTCTATGGGTTAGAAAAGCTGATGAGTGTTATCCAATAATGGGTGATGTTATTCAAGCATATTTAAATTATGAAACTATAATTAATATTGCAAAAAAAGCAAATTGTGATGCAATTCACCCAGGATATGGTTTCTTAAGTGAAAATGCAGACTTTGCAAAAGCCTGCGAAGAAAATGGACTAATATTTATAGGGCCAAAACCAGAACATATTGCTTTATTTGGAGATAAAATGGCTTCAAAAGTTGCTATGAAAAAAGTTGGTGTTCCTATATTAGAAGGTACAAATGAACCAGTTGAAGATAAAAAAGAAGCTAAAAAAATAGCTTCAGAAATTGGATTTCCTATTATTATCAAAGCTGCCTTTGGTGGTGGAGGTAGAGGAATGAGAATAGTAAGAGCTCAAAAAGAGTTTGATTCTATGTTTGATAGTGCAACAAATGAAGCTTTAAAATTCTTTGGGAATGGTCAAGTTTTTATTGAAAAATATGTTGAAAATCCAAGACACATAGAAGTTCAAATAATAGCTGATAAATATGGAAATGTAGTTCACTTAGGGGAAAGAGACTGTTCTATTCAAAGAAGACATCAAAAAGTTATAGAGATATCTCCATCACCAAGATTAAACCAAGAAGTTAGAAAAGAGTTATATAGAATATCAACAAAAGCGATGTTCAAACTAGGATATGAAAGTGTTGGTACTGTTGAGTTTCTAGTTGATGAACAAGATAATATTTATTTTATAGAGATGAATACAAGAGTTCAAGTTGAACACCCTGTAACTGAGATTACAAGTGGGATTGATATTATTCAAAGAATGATTGAGATTGCAGATGGGGATAAAATGAAATATATGCAAGAGGAGATTAATTTTAGAGGTTATGCAATAGAGTTTAGAATAAATGCAGAAAATCCTCAAAAAAACTTTATGCCTTCATCGGGAACTATCGAAAAATACTTAACTCCAAATGGGCCTGGAGTAAGACTTGATTCAGCTGCATACACAGGATATAAAGTTCCTGCAAACTATGATTCTATGATAGGAAAACTTATTGTGTGGGCCTTAGACTGGGATGGAACTGTAAAAAAAGCTAGACGTGCTTTAGATGAATTTGTATTAGAAGGTTTTCCAACAAATATTGAACTTCACAGAGAAATTGTAAGAGATGAAGATTTTATAAAAGGAACACTAAACACAAGTTATTTAGATAAAAAAATGGATCTATTTACATTAAGTGCAAAAGATCATTTACAAGATGAGGAGAAAAAAATCTCTAAAATAATGCAATTTATAAATACAATAAAAAACAAAAAAGTAAATGTGAGAAACTAAAATGACAATAGAAGATTTAAAAATTGGAAATCAACTATTTAGAGATACAAAGTTTAAAGAGTATAAAAATGACTTTGAAACATTAGTTGAAAAAGGTCAAACCCCAGAAATTCTTTTTATCGGTTGTAGTGATAGTAGAGTTGTACCAGATTTAATAATATCTTCAAAGCCAGGGGATATGTTTATTATAAGAAATGCAGGTAACTTTGTCCCACCATATAAAGATGACAATGACTATCATGGAACTACTGCAACTATAGAATTTGCTGTTTCTGTTTTAAATGTAAAACATATTATTGTATGTGGTCACTCTAACTGTGGTGCTTGTAAATCATTATATATGGATTTAGAAAATAACAACTCTTTAATTCATATGAAAAAATGGTTGCAATTAGGTATGAAAGCAAAAGAAGAGGTTTTAAGAAAATTTGATTTTTTTGAAGATGAAGATAGAATCTACAGAGCAACAGAAAAAATATCAGTAATCCACCAACTAGAAAATCTTTTAACTTTTCCAGAAATTAAAAAAAGAATTAAAGAGGGAACTCTAAATATTCATGGTTGGCATTACAAAATAGAAGATGGTACTATTGAATATTATAATAATATGAAAAAAAGATTTGAGAACTTATGCTAGCGAATCAAGTTTCGCTTGCATAAATGATTTTACAACATCATAATCAATTGTTTCTTTAAAATCATCAAACCTACAACCTGAAGCATTGGGGTGACCTCCCCCATCTGCTAATTTCTGAGCTATTAATGAAACATTTACTTTTCCATCTGCTCTAAACGAAGTATTACCTTTTCTACTAATATCAATAAAGAAATCATAATCTTCATTTGCTACTAAAAAAGCATTTGCAGGGATAGATATAGAACCTAATGTATAAGTTAAAAGACCTTTATGTCCTTTGTAGGTTACAGTTAATTTTTCTTTTAAACTCTCTAAAGATTTTACAAGATATTTAGCACTTAAATTATCAATTGTATCATCTTGTTCATCTTGTTTTAAAAACTCTTTTTTCATAAAATGAACTTCATTGTCAAGTTTTATATGTGCATTTTCTTGATTTAAAAATTTTGCAGATTCTTTTAATAGATATAATCTGAAATCTCTATTTAAATCAGGAAATAAAATATTATTTATCTCTCTTACTCTACTAACCATTGATAGTAATACTTTACCAAATTCAAAACCATCAGTATCTATATCAACCCAAATATCAATTGCATTTATACAAAAAACTAAAGGGGCAAGCCATTTTTTTGTTTCTTCATCAAAACCATTAAATGTTTCATTCATATAAGCATAAGTAATCTTTGCAGCACATCTTGATGTATCTAAATAATACCATTCATAGTCATCAGCACTTTTTTGTCCTGTTGCATGATGATCTAAAAGCTGAAGTTTTATTTTAAAGCCATTTTCATTTAGTTTAGTTATAGATTTATTTAAATCTTTTGATTCTTGTATAGTTAGATTTAAGTCAGTAATTAAAAAAAGAATCTCTTCATCTTTAAAAGCTTCAATATCTTGAAGCATTTTTTTTATATTTAATTTAACCTCAATACCATAATTAGCATTGTAATAAAATCCCTTTTTAAAATACTCTTTTGTTATAAGTTGACAACTATATCCATCTAAGTCTGTATGAGACAAATGAAAAAGAATCATAAAGCAATATCCTTTAGAGTTAATTCCTCTAAGAAGACATTTATTCTATTTTGTAGATTGTTTAATACTGGCCATAAACTACAAGCATTTGCCAAATCTGAGGGACATGAAGAAATAGATGGAGAACATTCAAAAACTGAAGGTATCTTCTCTTCTGCTACTGTAGTTATTTCTAATATTGTAATCTCATCATAAGGTTTTTTAAGTACAAATCCGCCATTAACACCCCTATGCGATAATACAATATCATTCTTAGCTAAATTCTGCATAATTTTTGCAAGAAAAGATTTAGGAATATTTAATTCACGCGATAGTACATCAACATTTTTAGGTGCATCACTTTTTGCAATTGATATTAATGATAATAAAGCATATTCACTTTTTTTTGTAAGTAACATAAATTTCCTAAATTTTAAATTTTTCTATTTTACAAGAATAATTATTAAATTTGATTATTTTTGTAAATTAATTTGATTCTTTATTAAAAAAAAAGGTTGCAAGTAGTCTTGCAACCTTTTTTCAGATAATTAAAGAAAATAATTATTTAGCTCTAATTCCTAAATCTGCAACTAATGAAGTAAATTTAGCATAATCAGTTTTTCTTAAGTATGCTAAAAGTCTTTTTCTTTTACCAACCATTTTTAAAAGACCTAATCTTGATGAGTGATCTTTTTTGTTAGTTTTTAAGTGCTCAGTTAAAACTTTTATTTGTTCTGTTAATACTGCAATTTGAACTTCTGCAGAACCTGTATCTTTTTCATCTCTTCTGTATTTTGCAATAATACTTGCTTTTACTTCCTGATCTAAAGCCATAATAGACCTCCTAATAGGTATAATTAATCTCACTAAAATTAAGTGGACGCGAATTTTATACTAATTTATATTAATTTTAGTTTAAGGAATATTATTAAGGATATATGATGGATGAAAAAATTATTGATTTTGAAAATATTTATGTAAGTTATAATGTTAAACCAGTATTAGAAAATATCAATCTACAAATCAAACTTGGTGAGCATTGGGCTATTCTAGGTCAAAATGGAAGTGGTAAATCTACCCTTATTAAACTTATCTCAAATGACTTATACCCAAATACAAAATATAAATTCAAAAAAGAACTTTTTGGACAAAAAATATGGAGTATTTTTGAATTAAAGAAGAACTTAGGAATTATCACAAATGATTTACACAACTACTTTAGTGAACATGGCAATTATCTAAGTGCTTATGAGGTTATATTAAGTGGATATTATAGTTCAATCGGTATTTTTAAACACCAAGATTTTACAGAAGAACAATACAAAAGAGCATTAGAGGTTTTAGAGTTTTTAGAAATTTTGGATATAAAAGATAAAAAAGTTCAACATATGAGTACAGGACAATTAAGAAGATGTGTAATAGGTCGAGCACTTGTTCATAAACCAAAAGCTTTTATTTTAGATGAACCAACTGTAGGACTAGATATAAAAGCTCAAGACAGTTTTTTAAAAATTATAAGAAAACTTTCTAAGTATTCCTCTATTATCCTTGTTACTCACCATTTTGAAGAAGTATTTCCAGAGATTGATAATATTGCATTAATTTATAATAAAACAATATACAAACAAGGTAAAAAAGAAGATATTTTAAATTCTCAAAATATTTCAAAAATATTTGATTCTAAAATTGAACTTGCTTGTGAAAATAATAGATATTATGTAAAGAATATAAATTGATAACATATGAAAAAGTACTTAATGTTTATAAAATCAACACCAAATAAACTAGGAATTGACTACTCACAAGACTTTTACATAAGAAAACCAAAATAAACTTTATAAAAAATTTTATAAAAAAAATTTTTCCTTGCAAAAATTAGAAAATTTTGTTACAATTTTATAAAAGTTTAAACTAATCTAAAGAAAAGGAGAGATTATGAGTCAAGTTCCAGAATTAATTAATAATCCAAATAATCCCTCTTTTTATCTTGATGAGTTAGAAATATACAATATAAAAGAAGCAAAAGAATTAATTGATATTGAAAAACTATCATTTTCACTTTTTGCTATCTGGAATTGTGTAACAGTAAACTTACAAAGAAGAATTGAATTTTTCGGCATTGAAAACTTTTTAAATCTTCTTAAAAACAAATCCTTATATAATAAAAATGCAAATACTCTAAAACAAAGATGGCTAAATATAGATGAATTAGATTTAATAGAATATTCAAAAGAGTTAAATCTAATAAACAATATCTCATATGAATTAATAAAGGTTTTATTTTGGCTAAAAACTGATCTAAACCAGGATCAAAAAACATCAAAAGAAGAGATATACTCTTTAATTTTTCTTCTTGAAAAAAATCTTTTTTGTAATAAATTTAAAAAAGATAAAAGAGAATTTAAAAATAGCAATAAATCTGATTTTAAGAGAAGAAAAGAGGATACAAAAGAAAAAATAATCTCAATTTCAACTACTCATCAAGAGTTATTATTTAAAAACAGCGTAGAACACTTCAAGAATAATTTAGAGACTAATAATAAAAATGATAAACTTCTAACTGCTTATATATAAAAGGTAGTTAATTTATGCAAATTTATGTTTTAGAAAAAGGGTTTATATATAAACTCTTCATGTTAACAGCGTTTTCACTTTTTGCTTTGGTAATGTATCAAGGATATATTACAGGAGAAACAATATACACAATTTTATTTATTGTTTCTGTTGCTTTATGTTCATTTCAAATAGCGTCATTTATTTATGTCTTAATAGTAAAAAGAACCATACATTTTAAAATCACTGAAAAAGAGGTTTGTTGGGAAATATTTGACAATAAAAAACTTCAAAAAAAGATTTGTGTAAATAGAGATGAAATTGATGAAGTTAGAACAGAAGTTAATTATTTGACAGGGAATATATATTCAAAATTTACATTGACATTTGTATTAAAAGATAATTCAGAAATAGAATTAACTGACGGGATGATCTATGATTTGGGACTAAAAAAAGCTGAACATATGTGTAGATATTTATTAAATAACAATCTTGGTCATGAACAAGATATCAAATTTGCAAAACTTCTTAATGAAGAAAATATTGATACCTTTAAAGAACAAAAGTTTTCTAAAAACGATGGAGATTTTTATTATATTGGAGTTATTTCTAAAAATAAAAAAGAGTTTTTATCTCTTAGAATACAACTTGAATCTTTATATAGTGAATACAAAATAATTGAGAAAAATGCAAATAACGAATATTTAATAAGAAATGAAAACAATAAAAACTCTTATATTTATTTACGTTCAAATGCTTTTGGATACTTTATAGAATTTTATAAAGTAAAAAGAAAAGAGGAATTAAAAATGTTAAAAGAGATGGGAAGACAAAAGATAGGATTTTAAATCAACCCCCAGTCTCATAAAAAGCTCTAGCTGAAACCTCAGAATCTTCTGTCCATCTATTTTTTTCTGGTTTATTTGCTAAAACATCTTTTAAAATTGCAACAGCTTTTGGTATATCTTTTTCTTTTATTGCTTCTTTTATACTTTGAGCATCTTCATAATATAAACATGGTATTAAAACTCCGCTTGCAGTAAGTCTTATTCTATTGCAAGTAGCACAGAAATCATCCTTATGAGGTTCAATAATACCAAATACATATCCATCTTCTAATTTATATTCTTGAGAGGGAGAAGAACCTTCCCTTTCTAATTTTTCAAAGTTATAACTTTTTTTTATAAGCTCTTGAATCTCTAAAGAATTAAGCCCTTTTGCATATTCACTTGCATGGTCATTTTCCATATATTCGATAAATCTAACTTGATACCCTTTTTCTTTACAGAAATCTATTATCTCAACAAGTTCATTATCATTTATACCTTTCATTGGTACACAATTAATTTTTATTTTAAGTCCTGCATCATCTGCTGCTTGAATACCTTTTAATACTGTTTTTAAAACATCTTTTTGTGCTACTTTAGCAGCTACATCAGGTTTTAATGAATCTAAAGATACATTTATTCTTTTCAACCCAGCATCAGCAAGTTTTTGGGCAGTTTTTGGCAAAAGAAACCCATTAGTTGTTAAAGCTAAATCAATATCATTTTTATAAGTTGAAATCATTTTTATAAAATTATCAAGCCCTTCTCTTAATAAGGGTTCACCTCCAGTAATTCTAACTTTCTTTACACCCTCATCAATTGAAACTTTTATAAATTCAAATAACTCTTCATAAGATAACAGTTCTTCTCTTGGTACCCAAGAAAAAGGTTTTTCAGGCATACAATATTGACATCTAAAATTACATCTTTCTGTTACAGATACTCTTAGATAATCTACTTTTCTTCCATGCCCATCAATCAACATATATACAACCTTAAAAAAATTTTGTTAGCTTAATATAAAAATACTTAAATCATATGAAATTTAACATAATAATTTAAAAGTTAAATTTTGTAAACAAATTAACCTTGAAATTAAAAGTTTTGAAAAATTCTTTAGATATACTTCCACTAAAAAAGAGTATGCATGGAATCAAAAGTTTATTTGACAGGTGCTGGACCTGGAGATATCGAACTTCTAACAGTAAAAGCATTGAAGGTTATACAAAATGCTGATGTAATAATTTATGATAAATTAGCTAATCCTGAAATTTTAAAAGAAGCAAAAAAAGATGCGAATACTATTTTTGTAGGAAAAGAGAAAGGTTTTCATAAAGTTCCCCAAGATGAAATAAATGAAATAATATATCAATGTGCATTAAAATATAAAACTGTCGTAAGATTAAAAGGTGGTGATCCCTTTGTATTTGGTAGAGGGGGAGAAGAAGCCTTATATTTAAAAGAAAGAAATATCAAATTTGAAATTATTCCTGGTGTAACCTCAGCTATTTCTGTTCCTGCTTATGCTGGAATACCTGTAACAAATAGAGGAATTACTCCATCTTTTAGAGTTGTTACTGGACATAGAAAAAGTAGTGACAATATAGCAGATATAAATTGGAAATCATTTATAGAAGATGAAACCATAATTTTTTTAATGGGTTTACACAATATTAGTTTGATAGTTACAAAACTTCTAGAAGTTGGGAAATCTAAAGATTATCCATGTGCTATAATCTCAAATGGTACAACAAATAAACAAAAGGTTATTATAGGAACTCTTGAAGATATTGTAGATAAATCTAAAGATGCTGTTTCTCCATCAATTATAATAATAGGAGAAGTTGTAAAATTAAGAGAACAATTAAAATGGTTTGAATAAAGTTTAAAATTTTTTATATATCCTGAAACTATATTTGATATTTATTAACTTTCAGAAAAACACCTAAAATAATTTATATTTAGAATAAACATTATAAATTGCATATAAATTATACAAATTATTACAAAAAAGTTTCATTTTTTTCTTCTATAATAGTAATTGCTATTTAGTTGCTATATTTAATATATATAATAGTAACTCCAAACCAAAAAAAGGAATAAATATGAAATTACTAAAAACTGCCTCTTTAAGTCTTGCTGCACTAGCAATGGCTGCTACGGTATCAATGGCTGATACTTTAGAATCTACAAAGAAAAACGGTGTTCTAAGTTGTGGTCTTAATACTGGTCTTCCAGGATTTGCTTCACCAGATTCAAAAGGTGTGTGGAAAGGGTTAGATGTTGATTTATGTAGAGCTGTTGCAGCCGCTGTATTAGGCGATGCTTCAAAAGTTAAATATGCTCACTTAAATGCTAAAGAGAGATTTACTGCTTTATCAAGTGGTGAAGTTGATGTTTTAGCTAGAAATACTACTTGGACAGCAACAAGAGATACATCTTTAGGATTAAACTTTACTGGTGTAAACTATTATGATGGTCAAGGTTTTTTAGTAAAAAAAGATTTAGGAGTAACTTCTGCTAAAGAGTTAGATGGAGCAACTTTTTGTATCCAAGCTGGTACAACGACTGAACTAAATTTAACTGATTACTTTAAAGCAAATAAAATGGATTATAAGCCAATTACTTATGATACATCAGCACAATCAATCGAAGGTTTCCAAGCTGGTAGATGTGATGCTTTAACTTCTGATGCTTCTCAATTATATGGATTAAGAACAACTTTAAAAGATCCTGATTCTGCAATTGTTTTACCTGAAATTATTTCAAAAGAGCCTTTAGGGCCAGTTGTAAGACAAGGTGATGATGTTTGGTTTAATATTGTTAAATGGACTCATATTGCAATGTTAAATGCTGAAGAGTTAGGTGTAAATTCTACAAATGTAGATGAGATGTTAAAATCTAAAAACCCATCAATCAAAAGACTTTTAGGTGTTTCTGGTGATATTGGTAAAAACTTAGGTTTAGATCCAAAATGGGCATACAATATTATCAAACAAGTAGGTAACTACGGAGAAATTTTTGATAGAAATGTAGGTAAAGATTCTCCTCTTAAAATTAATAGAGGGTTAAATTCACTATGGAAAGATGGTGGTCTTCAATATGGAGCACCAATTAGATAATCTAAATTATTTGGATTAATTTCAAAAGGGGAAGATTCACTTCCCCTTTTTTTGTGAAAGTACTTATTTACTTTTAAACATTTAAAAAACTAGATTCTTTTTAAGAATCGTTTTAAGGTTGAGAAATGACAAAAAATAGAAAAAAGCCACAAGCCAATGTAGCTTTTTACAATAACCCTGAAAACAGGGCAATAATATATCAAATATTGGCATTAGCTGGTATATTTTTATTTACATATTTTGTTTTAAATAATATGTTTATAAACATCGAAAAACGTGGGATTAATACAGGATTTGACTTTTTAGGAAGTGAAGCTGGATTTGGTATTATTCAATCATTAATTGAATATGATGAATCAGATTCACATGGAAAAGTTTTTATAATTGGACTTCTTAATACTATTTTAGTATCTGGTATTAGTATCTTTTTTGCCACTATAATTGGATTATTAGTTGGTATTGGAAGACTATCAAAGAACTGGATGATTTCAAAATTATCTATGGTATATGTTGAAACTTTTAGAAATATTCCTATATTACTACAAATACTTTTTTGGTACAATGTTGTATTGGCCTCACTCCCAAGCCCTAGACAATCTTTTTCATATTTAGACACTATATTCCTAAATAACAGAGGACTTTATATACCTAGTCCTGTTTTAGAAAGTGGATTTATTGCAGTATTTATTGCTTTTATACTTGCCATTGTTGCTGTAATATTTTTAGCAAAATGGTCAAAGAAAAAGCATGATGAAACAGGTGAAGAGTTTCCAATAATTACAACTTCACTAGCTATTTTAATTTTAGCTCCAACAATTGTATTTTTTGTTAGTGGCATGCCAGCAACATTAGACTATCCCGCTTTAAAAGGTTTTAACTTTAAAGGTGGTTGGTCAATGATTCCTGAACTTCTTGCCCTTTCATTTGCTTTAAGTATTTATACTGCTACTTATATTGCTGAAGCTGTAAGAGCTGGTATTGAAGCTGTTCCTAATGGTCAAAAAGAAGCCGCACACGCGTTAGGTTTAAAAGACCATATAATATTAAAAAAAGTTGTGCTTCCCCAAGCATTAAGAGTTATTATTCCACCTGTTATTAATCAATATTTGAATTTAACAAAAAACTCATCATTAGCCACTGCAATTGGATACCCAGAACTTGTAACAATTTTTGCTGGGACTTCATTAAATCAGGTTGGACAAGCTATAGAGATTATTTTGATGACAATGGCTGTATATTTAACCCTAAGTATTGCCATTTCACTACTAATGAACTACATTAATTCTAAAATGCAGATAAAGGAGAGATAATGGCAATTTATGAAAAAAAAGAAGCTAGACCTGCTCCTTCAGGTGCAAAAGGGTTTGAAAAATGGTTAAAAGAAAATTTATTTTCTGATGTCACAAGTACAATTCTTACTTTAATATCACTTTATATACTTTATATGATATTACCTCCACTATTTAACTGGTTAATCTTTGATGCAACTTGGAGTGGTACAAAAGAGGAGATAACGGGTGATGGTGCAAGATGGATATTTATTTATGAAAAATTCAATCAATTTATTTATGGTTTTTATCCCCATGCAGAACAATGGAGACCAAATTTAATACTTGCAATTTTTGTTATAAGTATTCTAATATTTAAGAAAGTGCCCACAAAAGTTAAATTTGCAATTATTGCCCTATTTCCAATTGTTTCATTTTTCTTAATTTATGGTGGATTTGGTCTAAATGTTGTACCAACTACAAAATGGGGTGGACTTTTACTTACAATTGTTGTTGCCTCAGTTGGTATTGTTGCATCTTTTCCAATAGGTATTTTATTTGCATTAGGAAGACAATCTAGAATGCCTATTATTAGGTCACTTTCTATTATGTATATTGAGTTTATTAGAGGTGTTCCTTTAATTACTTTATTATTTATGTCATCAGTAATTTTGCCTCTGTTTTTTCCAGAAGGGGTCGATTTTGATAAACTTTTAAGGGCTTTAATAGGTATTACACTTTTTCAATCAGCCTATATTGCTGAAGTTGTAAGGGGTGGTTTACAAGCAATACCTAAAGGTCAATATGAGGCAGCAGATTCAATGGCTTTATCATATTGGCAATCAATGGGGTTAATTATTTTACCTCAGGCGTTAAAAATCTCAATTCCAAATATTGTAGGTGCTTTTATTTCCTTATTTAAAGATACAACACTTGTATTGATTATTGGATTATTTGACCTACTTGCTATGGTTACTTTAACAACAACCGATGCAAACTGGCTTGGATTTGAAACGGAGGGTTATGTTTTTATAACCTTTATTTACTGGATAATTTGTTTTAGCATGTCTAAATATGCGAAATCAATTGAAAATAAATTTAATACAAACCATAGATAAGATAGGAAAAATAATGAGTAATTTAGAATATATGATTGAAATGAATCAAGTTAACAAATGGTATGGGGACTTTCATGTACTAAAAGATGTTAACTTAAAAGTTAAAAAAGGTGAAAGAGTTGTAATTTGTGGACCTTCTGGTTCTGGTAAATCTACTACTATTAGATGTATAAATAGACTTGAACCTTTTCAAGAAGGTGAGATTTATGTAAAAGGATTACAACTTACTGAAGATGTTAAAAGGATTAGAGAAGTTAGAAAACATGTGGGGATGGTTTTTCAACACTTTAATCTTTTTCCCCATCTTTCAATCTTAGAAAACCTAGTACTAGCACCAACTTGGGTATCAAAAAAACCTAGAAAAGAAGCAATTGAAACTGCAATGCACTATTTAGAAAGAGTTAAAATTGCTGAACAAGCCCATAAATATCCAAATCAACTCTCAGGTGGACAACAACAAAGAGTTGCAATTGCTAGATGTTTATGTAGTAATCCAGATATTATGTTATTTGATGAACCTACAGCTGCCCTTGACCCAGAGATGATTGGGGAGGTTTTGGATGTAATGACAGAGTTAGCAGAAGATGGAATCACTATGGTTTGTGTAACTCATGAAATGGGATTTGCAAAAAAAGTTGCTGATAGAGTTATCTTTATGGATGCAGGTCAAATTGTAGAAGAGAATACCCCTATTGAATTCTTTGAAAATCCACAATCGGATAGATTAAAACTATTCTTAGAACAAATATTAGATCACTAAAAGAGAATTTTCTCTTTTAGTTTCTTCCTTAACTAGAAGCTAACCAAACTCCAATACCTATCATTAAAGTTCCAGCAATTTTATTTATCAATCTTACATTTGAACTATCTTGTAAGATTTTTCTAAGTGTACTACCACCTGAAGCATAAATAATCAAACATAAAAACTCTAAAGATAAAATCATTAAAATCAATATTGGCAATTGGGAAATCATAGGCAAAGAATCATCTATAAAAGGTGGTAAAAGTGCAATAAAAAATGCCCAACCTTTTGGATTAGCAATTGCTGTAATAAAACCTTGCATAGCTAGACTCTTTTTTGAAATATTAAACTCACAACTGTTATCTAGTTTTAAAGCCATTTTACCTTTTGACATCCACATTTGGATACCAAGATAGGCTAAATATGCTCCACCACCATATTTTAAAAAAAGAAAAATTGTTGGGTATTTAAGCATAATTGTAGCAACTCCAATAACAGAAGAGGTTGCAACTAACCCTACTCCTATCAACTCACCATACATCATATAAAAAGTTTTTTTTAATCCTATACTCATACCCATACTAAGAGCAAGAGTCATACACATTCCTGGAGTTATTGATACAAAAAAGAAAGTGGGAATAAAAACTAAAAGTAATGTTATATTTACTAAATCCAAATTCAATCCTTTAAAATTGGATTATATACTAAAAAAGTTAAAAAGGGAAAAAACTTTTTCCCTTTTATAAAAATTTAATTTTATTAAAATGTTATTGCTTCAAAAGGAATATCTAAACTTTTTGCTACTGCTTCATTTGTAAGTTTTCCATCATAAGTATTAAGTCCATTTAATAAATGTATATCCTCAGCTAATGCCTTTTCTAAACCTTTATTGGCAATATTCAATCCATGTTTTAATGTTGTTGCTGTTAATGCCAAAGTTGAAGTTAAAGAGACAGCTCCAGGCATATTTGCAACACAATAGTGAACAACATCATTTACTACATATGTTGGATCATCATGATATGTTGCATGTGAAGTTTCAAAACAACCACCTTGGTCAATTGCAACATCTACAATTACAGAATTTTTCTTCATAGTTTTTAAATCTTCTTCTTTAATAAGTTTTGGTGCTGCTGCACCTGGTATTAATACTGCTCCAATTACTAAATCAGCTTCTTTTATAGATTTTAAAATATTTGCTCTATTTGAAAATAGTGTATTAACTTGTGAACCAAATAAGTCATCATAAAAAGCAAGTCTAGATGCAGAGATATCAAGTACTGTTACATTTGCTCCTAATCCAACTGCCATCTTACAAGCATTTAGTCCAACAATTCCTCCACCAATAATTACTACATTTCCCCTTTGAACACCAGGAACTCCACCTAAAAGAACCCCTCTACCACCAAATGGTTTTTCAAGATATTTTGCTCCTTCTTGTGCTGCAAGTCTACCTGCAATTTCACTCATTGGCGTAAGACAAGGTAATCCACCCTCTGAACTAGTAATTGTTTCATAAGCTACTGCTTTTACTTTTTTTTCTAATAACATTTTTGCTTGTGGTTTATCAGCTGCGATATGTAAATAAGTATAAAGGATTTGTCCCTCATGAAAATATTCATACTCTTCAGGCAATGGTTCTTTAACTTTTACAATCATCTCACTATCATCAAAGATTTTCTTTTTATTCTCTTCTATTATAGCTCCAACTGCTTCATATTCTGCATTTTCAAAACCTGCACCAATTCCAGCATCTTTTTCTACAAAAACTGTATGACCATTTTGTACATATGCTTCAACACAACTTGGAGTTAAACCAACTCTATACTCATGAACTTTAATCTCTTTTATTAAGCCTATTTTCATTTAATTTCCTTAAATATTTTAATTTAATTAAATTATATCATAGAATTTTATTGAATAATGCATATTTTTTAAACAAATTTAATTTTTTTTGAATTTTTTAATTGATTTATATTAGTTGAAAGAGTATGAAGTGAAATAAAATTTCACTTCAATTATTTTATAAAGAAAAGTTTTTTAAAGAAATTTGTAATACAACAACCTTTGTTGTTTAACATCTCATATGCTTTTTCGATTGATTCAACTCTATTTGTACTAAAAAGTAAAATAGCTACGTTTAATTTAACAATTTTCATCAATTCTGCACTTGGATTATTTATAATAGATATATTCTCTTCTAATGTAATATTTTCATAAGTATCAGTATAGTTTATACCTAAATCATTTAATTTAATAGTTTTTTCAATAACTTCTCCATCTATATCTACCCAATATTTAAAATCATTAAACACTTCACATGCACCTTCACTACCTTTAATAATAAGTAATTTTTCATAATTACTTGCAAAAAGTTTTCTATATTTTTCTACATAAGGCCTATGAAAAGCCGATGTAATTGCATATTTAGAATTTGCTGGATTTAATAGTTTTTCAACTGTATTAAAAATTGTTCTCATATAAAGTTTTTTTCTTAAGTATGTTAATTCAGATAACTCTTTAAAATAATTAGCTCTATCAAAAAAATGTATCTTTTCATCTAACTCAACTGCATTAGCAACATCTTTTACAGTTAATCCTGCTTTTGCTGGTTGAAGTTTATCACCACTTATAACAATTTCAAAAGGCTCAATCTCTTTATTTCTATTAAAAAAATCTTTTAATACACTTGCATATAAAGGGAAAAGATATGGTTGGTTTGTTTTTCCATCATATGAATAACCAAGTTCAATAGACTCAGCAATAGATTCTCTTTGTATATATTTATCAAAAGTTTCTAAACACCCTTTTAATTCATCATCTGATTCTAGTTTAACTCTTAAAAGCATTAGAAAAGCTGCTGATTGTTCACTTTCACACTTTTTTTCCAATATAGCTTCAATTGCTTCTTTTATCTCTTCCTTTGTTAAATCTCTATTTGATTTAGGACCAGTTCCAACTGCTTTTATATATTTAAAAAAATTCATCACACATCCCATTAAAAAGTTTTTTTATATTATCACAAAATCTACACAAAAATATAGTAAAATAAAGTATGAAAAATATAATTTTACTAATTTTACTCTCTTCAGTTCAATTATTTGCTTTTAAAACTGATGTGAAACAAATTTTTGCATTTGCAATTTATGATGAAAATGGTAATGGTGAAAATATTCAAAATACAAGAAAAACTCAAAAAAACTACAATGGAGTATGTTTCACAAAAATATACTTAAGAGGAAATAATTTAAATATTAAACCAAAAGTATTAATAGGAAACTTAAAAGGTAAATATATAGATTATAAACCTGTTTATAAAAATAAGATAATGATTGGTAAAATTATGACTTATAAACATATAGCTGTTACAGAAGGACTACTAAAAATTATTTTTAGAAAAAAACTCTATGATGCAAGAGTATATATTAAATAATTTTCACTTAAATTTTATCAGATTCAATTTATTTACATTATGTTAAAATCATAATATTTCAATCAAAAGTCACTATATGAATAATAATCAAAATGTATCTGAAACTTTTCTAAAAAATGCAAGTGAATTATCTGCTTTATATGTAGAAGATAATCTTGATGTTGCAAAAGTTGCCCAGAAACTCTTAAAGCTGTTTATATCTAAAATTGATCATGCAGCAAACGGAGAAAAAGCTCTTTCTAAGTTTAAATCAAAAAGTTATGATTTAATTTTAACCGATATTAATATGCCTAAAATGAATGGTATAGAATTAATTGAAAATATTAGAGAGTTTGACCCACATATTCCAATTATTGTTGTTTCAGCTCATGGGGAACAAGAATATATGTTTAAAGCAATTCAAGCGGGAATTGATGGGTTTATATTAAAACCTCTTGAACCCGAACAATTCAAAAGAGTACTTTTTAAAGCAATAGAAAAAACCTTAATATATAAAGAGCATAACAAAAATTTATCAATACTAAAACAATATCAAGATATTACAAATAAAAGTTCAATAATATCTAAAACTGATCCTAGTGGTATAATAACTTTTGTAAATGAAAATTTTTTAAAAGTATCAGAATACGAGGAAAATGAATTAATTGGAAGATCTCATGCTGTAATAAGACACCCGGATAATCCAAAAGAGTTTTTTAAAGATTTATGGTACACAATAAGTAAGAAAAAAGAATCTTGGGAAGGGGTTATTAAAAACTTATCAAAAAGTGGAAAACCATATTATGTAAAAACCGTTATTAAACCACTTTTAGATGATAAAGGAAAAGTATTAGAATATATTGCTTTGAGAAATGATATTAGTGAAATCATGAGTGAAAAAAAACAATTAATAAGCTCATTGGAATCAAATAATAATGCAATATTAATTATGATTCAAATAGAAAATTTTGATATTTTAGATAAATTTTATGATACTAAAACAGTAGAAAAAATTGAACATATATATGGTACAACCCTTTTAAATCATATGCCTCATAATCAAGCATTTAAAAAAATATATACACTTGGAGACGGATGTTTTGCAATATCTGAAGATTTTGATAAATTAGTAGCCCAATATCCTGAGTTAGATGTGGAAAAACAACTTCATAAATTTATCAAAAATACTAGAAATAGTACTATTAAACTAGAAAATATAGACTATGATATCTCAGTTGTAGTAAGCTACAGTATTGGAACAAAAAATTTATATGAAAATGTAAGATATGGAATAGAAAAAGCTATAGATGAAAATAAAAATTTAATTTTTGCAAATAATCTAATGAAAGAAGCGCAAAAAAATGCAAAAAATAATATAGAAACAATTCAAATGGTAAAAAAAGCATTGGATGATTCTAAAATTATCTCTTTTTTTCAACCTATAATTGATAATAATACTAAAAAAGTTATCAAATATGAATCACTTGTTAGGCTTATAAATGAAAATGGTGAAGTTATCTCTCCTTATTTTTTCCTTGACGTTTCTAAAAAAGGAAGTTACTACACAAAAATTACAAACCGTGTAATTGAAAACTCATTTTTAATCTTAGATCATATAAAAGACAATGTAAGTATAAATATTTCGGTATTAGATATAGAAAATGATGCAATAAGAGAAAAACTTATCACTCTTGTAACAAAACCTCAATATAAAGGTAGAGTCACTTTTGAATTGTTAGAAGATGAACATATTAAAGACTATCGAAAAGTAAGAGAATTTATTAGGTTAGTAAAAGATGTAGGTAATGCTAAAATTGCCATTGATGACTTCGGTAGTGGGTATTCAAACTTCGAAAGACTATTAATCTATTCACCTGATATTTTAAAAATTGATGGAAGTCTTATTAAGAATATTGAAAATGATGAATTTAGTAGAAATTTAGTTGAAACAATTGTTGTATTTGCAAAAAAACAAGGTATAAAAACTATCGCTGAATTTGTAGAAAATGAGAATATCTATAATATTTTAACCGCCCTTGGTGTTGATTACTCACAAGGTTATTATTTTGGTAAACCTGAAAAATTAATATAAGAGAATATCTCTTATATTAATTATGATATTGTGTTTGTATTAACTAATGTTTTTAAACTTTTCTCTCTTGTTTGATCTAAACTATATGTTGTTGAATCATAATTGTCAACATAATACCATGTAGTATTAACTTCTTGTGAGGTAAAAGATACAACCATAAAACCTCTTTGATTTAAATTAGTATATTTTAAATCATCAATTAAAAATGTCAAAGCAGCTTCAAAATTTTGTGCAGTAGTTAAGTTAGTTAATCCAGCATAATCTTCCATTCCAGGAGATGTTACTGACGTTACAGCATATTCAACCCCCACTAAATCACCTGCTTGGTCTTTTATTTCACTTGCCCACGAATTATGAGTATCTCCAGCTAATACAACAAGGTTTTTACCTAAGGCTTTTGATGTACCAAGAATTACTTCTCTTTCATAGAAATATCCATCCCAAGCATCTAAATTATATGGCAATGTGGTCTCAACTCTTGCTTTTTCTGCTGTTGTTAATGTTGTATCATTTGCTAATATTCTTGTTTTAATAGCAATTAATTCAGTTATTGCCGTATTTAAATTAGTTAATATTACAAGTTTTTGAGCATCAGTAATATCTGAATCTAACTGTGCAATCATAGTTAATAATTCAGCAGGTAAAAACATTTTTCCCATTAATACTTGTTGCCCTAATACTTGCCAAGTTGCTGTAGAGTTTGATAAACTATTTTGTAGCCAAGTTAATTGTTCACTTCCTAACATTGTTCTTGAAGAATCTAGTAAATCTATAGTAAATGTTGCAGAATCAAAATTTCCAAGGTTATCAAAATAATCTGAATAACTCAACTGTTTATCTCTTCCTAAAACCCTTGTATCTAACATATAAAGATTTACAAGGTTTCCAAACTCAAAATTTCGATATATAATTTCATTATTGTTATCTTCAAAAGGTCTTATTGGTAACCATTCAAAGTATGCTTGTAAAGCATGCTCTTTTCTTAAACTAAATTCTCCTTCACTTGAATCATGATTCTCAGCACCATCTTTATAAGTATCATTTGCGATTTCATGGTCATCCCAAATAGTTATTACAGGAAGGTTTTGATGTAAAACCAATGCTCCTTCATCTGTTCTATACAAAGCATATCTTTTTCTATAATCATCTAAAGTTAAAAGTTCTGTATTATTATCTTCAGGAAGTTCTCTTCCTATTGCAATTGCATTTTTTGTTGCATAAGCTGGTGTTACACCATCATCATTTTCATACATTCCATATTCATAAATATAATCCCCTAAATGTAAAGCCACATCTAATTGCATTTTAGAAGCTTCCATATATGCGTTAAAATATCCATTTGGATAATTTGAACATGAGAATACTGCCATTTTTACTTCACTAGGATTACTTGAAATTGTTTTTGTTTTTCCAACTATTGATGTTTTTTCATTAGATTTAAATCTATAATAATAAGTTTTATTCTCTTCTAAATCTTGTAAGTCGATTTTTACAGTGTAATCTTGTTCTTTTTTAGTTGTTATTTTTCCTGATCTTACTATTGGAGTAAAATCTTCATTTTCTGATACTTGATAAAATAAATTTACGCTACTAATGTCACTTGCAGGGGTAATTCTAGTCCATAAAATAACACTATTTATTGTAGGGTCACCACTTGCTACACCGTGATTAAAATTTACATCAACAGTGTTCCAAAAGTCTAAAGAAAAAGCGGTATCATTTCCTCCCCCGGAGCAACCTGTAATTGCTGTAGAAACCACAAGTGAACTTGCAGTTAATGCAGAAATTCTTAAAAAGTCTCTTCTTGTAATCTTTGTCATCTAACTACCTTTTTAAATTTGTGGTAGTTTAATAGTATTTGATTACAAAAAGATAACAATTTTATATATTACATATACTTTTCTAAAACCTTTGGAATCTTAACACTTCCATCTGCTTGTTGATAGTTTTCCATAATTGCTAATAATGTTCTTCCCACTGCTAAAGAGGAACCATTTAATGTATGAGCTAGAATATTTTTCTTTCCATCTTTATATCTAATTTTAGCTCGTCTAGCTTGGAACTCTCTTGTATTTGAAATAGAAGAAATTTCTCTATATTTTCCTTGTCCAGGAAGCCAAACTTCAAGGTCAATAGTTTTAGTTGCACTAAATCCTAAATCACCGGTACAAAGCATAACTTTTTGATGAGCTAATCCTAAAGATGTTAATAAATCACTTGCGCAAGATACCATTTTTTCAAACACCTCATCTGATTCTTCTTGCTTAGTAATAGCCACCATTTCTACTTTGTCAAATTGATGTTGTCTAATAAGTCCTCTAGTATCACGTCCAGCACTTCCTGCTTCTTTTCTAAAACAAGGAGTATATGAAGTCATCATTAAAGGTAATTCATCAACTGGGATAATCTCATCATTATAAAGGTTTGTTAATTGAACCTCAGCTGTTGGGATAAGATATAAATCTTCACCCTCTATTTTAAATAAATCATCTTCAAACTTTGGAAGTTGACCAGTTCCTTGTAGAGTATTTGTATTTGCCATAAAAGGAACATACCACTCTTCAAAACCTCTACTTCTGTTAAAATCAAGCATATAATTTATAAGTGCTCGCTCAAGTCTTGCACCTTGACCCCTAATAGCAGAAAATCTTGATTTTGCTAATTTAACACCTCTTTCAAAATCTAACCAACCATTATCTAAATCCCAATGCTCTTTTGGTTCAAAATCAAAAGAAGGTATCTCACCAATTGTTTCTAAAACAACATTCTCATCTTCATCTTTTCCAATAGGAACAATCTCATCAGGGATATTAGGAACTCCTAAAACTATTGAAGATAAGTTTTCTTCTAAAGCTCTAACTTCCTCTTCTAAAACCTGTTTTTTTGATTTTAATTCATTAATCTCAGCTTGTAAAGGTGCAATATCTAACTTCTCTTTTTTATATCTTCCAAACTCACGTGAGAGCTTATTTTGTGAAGCTGTTACATCTTCCATCTCTTGTCTTTTAACTTTTGTTTCTTCTGACAAGCTTTTTAAATTGTCTAAAACTTCACTATCAACACCCTTTTTTACCAATGAAGCAGCTACATTTTCAAAATCTCTTTGTAGTAGTTTTATATCAATCATATCACTCTTTCTTAAATTTTTCTGCAATTATATCTAATTTTTTACATAATAAGTTAAATCAATCCCTAATTATCTTACTTCTTATTATGAAAAAAAATAAAATATGATAATTTTTTAAAATACAAATAAAATTTTAAAACAATCAAGAAATCAAATTAAGCTATATCTCAACAGATACAAAATATTCAATATTAAACTCTTGATTATCATCTAAAAACTTACAGTTTTTATAAAGAGCAAAAGATGGTTCAGGAGTTGTTTCATAAGAACTATTCACTAACCAATTAAAATGAACCCAATTTATAAAATCAAAAAAGTTTTCATATGACCCCTTATATTCAAATTTTGCATAAATAACTTCAGGCATAATAAATTTAGCTAAAGGTAGATCAATATTTTCATCATCAATTATTATTCCTGCTGTATATCTGCACTCTTCAAGATTTAATGTTAAAGGTATATCATGATAAAAACCTATGGCTTTATACTCTTTTATATTATTCTTTAATAGACAAAAATTCAACTTTTCCCAAGCACTTTTTATATTTTTATCATACCCTTTATGTCTAATATAATATACAGAAGATGAGCCCATTTTAACTATCTTTGGTTCATTATTAAAGGAGACTTTTTTTATATTTTCATTCAAAGTTTTTTTATAACCATTATTTCTCCACTCTTTTGGTGACATTTTATATCTAGTTTTAAATACTCTATTAAAAGCTCCATGGGAACTATAACCACACATTTGTGCAATTGTTGTAATTGTAGAATCTTTATTGGTTAAAAGAAGAATTGACGATTTTTGTAATCTTATAGATTTTATAACCTCATAAATATTTTGTTCAAACTCTTTTTTAAATATTCTTAACATATGAAACTTACTTATATTAAACGCAATACTTAACTCCTCTAAGTCTAAGTTTGTATCAATATGTTTATATATATAGTGCATAATATTATTTGCAATTTTTCTATGTCTTTTTTGTGTATCTTTCTTCATAAACATATTATATCCTTTAAAAAATTATTTTAAGCAATTATAGTTAACTTTTTAAACAATTATGGGGAAGAAATAAAAATACTAATCTCCTATAATTCCACAAAAAACAAAGGTTATATATGAATCAATTTAAAAACTCGATTTTTATTATATTTGGATCCTTTTGCTTATCCTTCTCTGCTGTATCATTTTTAAATCCAAACTCGATAATAACTGGTGGAGGAGTTGGTATTGCTCAACTTCTTTATGCACTTTTCCCATCTATCACTTTAGGTATTTGGATTGCAATAGTTAGTGTTCCTTTAATTTTGATTGGTATGAGTTTCTTTGGCAAAGGGTTTGTTATTAGAACACTTTTTAGTATTGCTTTAATATCACTATTTACTGATTTGTTAAAAGAAGTGTATCTTGTACCAGCATCTACAAACGAAACTATACTTGCATCTATTTTTGGAGGACTTTTAGTTGGATTAGGTGTTGGTTTTGTAATGTTAGGAAAAGCCTCAACAGGAGGAACAACAATTTTAGCTGAAATTATTGCAGCAAAGACAAGATTTAAAACTTCAGAGATCTTATTAGTAATTGATGGTCTAATTATGTTTAGTTCAATTTTTGTTTATGGAGATGTTGAAAAAGCTTTATTTAGTGTAATTGGAGTTTATATTACTTCAAGAATAATTGATATATTACTATCTGGTAAACCCGCTCAAAAATCTGTAACTATTGTATCAAATAATGTAAATGAATTATCTTCAAAAATTCATAAAAACTTAGGAGAACATGGAACAATAGTAAAAGGGATGAGTTTAAATCAACAAGCAAGTAAAACACTTATTTTAGTTATTGTAGATATCTCAAAACTTCAACTTTTAAAAGAGATTATAAATGAACATGATGAAAATGCTTTTTTAGTTGTACAAGAAGCATCTGAATTATATGGAAGAGATTACTAAAACTTTATCCTAAAACAAGCTCCCATTTTTATTTACATCTAAATTCATTTTTCAAAATGGGAGAGTATTATAGTCTTTGTAATATAAAGATATATTACAATTTCACACTCTTTTATATATAAAAGATTTTTAGCTATAATTTATTATCTTAATATTTGAGAGAATCTAATGAAAAAATTTATTACTGTATTTCTTCCAATTATTGCTACAATAATTTTTGCATTTTATTTTACTTCTCAATTTATACAACCTAGTCCTAAAAAAGAGATTACAATTGCAACTGGTTCAAAAGATGGAAACTACTATAAAACAGCTTTAGAATATAAAAAGCTTCTTGAAAAAGAGAAAGTAAAAGTTAATATCATAACAAGTGCAGGATCAATAGAAAATATTGAACTTCTAAAAGAGAAAAAAGCAGATATCGCTTTTATACAAAACGGTACAACTTTTGATTCAAATAATAAAAGTATTAAATCGCTAGCTTCAATCTATTACGAACCTTTATGGGTTTTTTATAAAAATGAGGGTTTTACAATTGATTATATTATCCAATTAATTTCAAAAAAAATATCTATAGGTAATATTGGCAGTGGCACTAGGGATTTAGCAAATAAAATTTTAACTGATAATGGAATAGATAGCAATAATTCTCAAATCCTAGACTTAAATAACAAAAAAGCTAGTGAAGCTTTAGAAAAAGGTGATATTGATGCTCTTTTTATAGTTTCTTCACATAATTCACCAATTATAAATAAATTACTTGCAAATCCAAAAATTAATCTTTTTAGCTTTAAAAGAGCTAGAGCTTATAGTCGAAAATACACATTTTTAGAAGCTTTAACTTTATACGAGGGTACTTTAGATTTATATAAAAACCTTCCAGATGAAAACATCAATATTCTTTCTACCACGGCAAACTTAGTAGTAAGAGAAAACTTTTCAAATGAATTAAAAAGATTAGTTCTAAAAAAAGTAGTAGAAGTTCATAGTAAAAAAGACCTTTTTGCAAAAACAAACCAATTTCCAAACTCACATAATATGAAAATAGAACTTGATGAAGAAGCTGATAAATATTTTAAATATGGAGACACTTGGTTAGAAAAGATATTTCCTTATTGGATAGCTTCAAATATAGATAGATTGAAAATATTATTAATTCCCCTATTAACTTTACTTTTTCCTTTATTCAAAGGTGTATTCCCTTTGTATAATTGGACAATGAGATCGAAAATATATAGATGGTATGAAGAGATAAGAGAGATAGATAATGAAATAGATAAAGCAAGTAAAACTACTTTAAATGATTATAAAAAAAGGATAAACACGCTAAGAGAAGAGATTAGCAAAGAGACTAAAGTCCCTTTAGCTTTTATGGGTGAATATTACAATTTACAATTACATTTAGACCACATAGAGTCAAAAATTGACAAGAGATTACTTAACTAGCTCTTATTAATAATTTAGATATAATTCCAAAAAATTATTGAAGGAATATATTTTGAGAATATTATCAGGAATTCAGCCAAGTGGTACTTTACATATTGGGAACTATTTTGGAGCTATTCAAAAAATTGTAGAATCACAAGAAAAAGGTGATTTATTTGCATTTCTTGCTTCATATCATGCTTTAACTACAGTTAAAGATAAAGAACTTTTAGAAAAAAATATCTTTGAAGCTGCTGTTAACTTTTTATCTGTAGGTATTGATCCTGAAAAATGTACTTTTTGGGCACAACACCATGTAAAAGAGGTTCTTGAATTATACTGGCTATTATCAAATCATACTTCAATGGGATTATTAGAAAGAGCTCACTCATATAAAGATAAAGTAGCTAAAGGTATTATTGCAAATCATGGACTATTTTCTTATCCAGTTTTAATGGCAGCAGATATTTTATTATACGATTCAAATATTGTACCAGTAGGAAAAGATCAAATGCAACATGTTGAGATTACTAGAGATATTGCAAATAGTTTCAATAACCATTATAAAACAGATATATTTGTTTTACCTGAATCAAAAGTAGATGAAAATGTAGCTACAGTTCCTGGAACAGATGGGGCTAAAATGTCAAAATCATATGGAAACACTATTGATATGTTTGGAACAAAAAAACGTATAAAAAAACAAGTAATGGGAATTGTAACTGATTCAAAAGAACTTAATGAACCAAAAGAATGGGAAAATTGTAATATATATAAACTTTGTGAATTGTTTATGAATGAAGAAGAATTAAAAGAGTTACAAGAAAGATATGCAACTCCAGGGGAAGGATATGGACACTTTAAATTAACATTGTTAGATAAAATAAATGAGTATTTTGCTCCTTATCAAGAAAAAAGGGAACATTTTATTGCTAATCCCAAAGAGGTTCATGAGATTTTAGCTTACGGAGCTTCAAAAGCTTCAAAAGTTGCAAGTGAAAAGATGAGAGTATTAAGGGATCTTGTAGGATTAATCTAAGAAAATTTACCTTATTTTTCTTAGATTTTTTTACAAATAAATATTAGTTTATCAGCCTCTTCATAAGCATGTAGATTAAATTGATTTATCTGTTCAATTTTAAAACCACACTCTTCTAAAATAGCTTTGAGGTAAGAAGTTTCATGATAGTATTGAGTAATACTATCTGCTTCTTTTTTAAATAAATCATTTGTATTATTAGTAAACATTACTAAATCAGTAATAAGTTTTTCATCTTCAAAAATTGCATCAATAGCTATAAACTTATCCTCTAAATCAATAGTTATACACCCTTGCGCAACTTCACTAAAACCAAAACCTGAATTTATATCAAAGATAAAATATCCATCTTTATTTAGAACTTTATTTGTATCTTGAAAAAAACTTTTTAATATATCTTTTGGTATATAGTTTATTACATCAAATATTGCAGTAGCACAATCATATTTATTAGTAACATTTTCTAAAGCAATTGAGTCAACATTACTTAAGCCTTTTGCTTTACAAAACTCAATTTGTTGTTTACTTAAATCTATACCAAAACAAGTTTTTTTATTTAGTAAAAGATTTTCTAAAAAATATCCCTGACCACATCCAATATCTAAAATATTGTCTAAGTTCTTATTTATTATAAAAGATAAAAACTCTTTATGAAGTTCATATACCTCTTCTTGAAAATCTAAGAAAGGTTCTATTTTAGAGTATAGGTCTAATCCCATTAAAGTACTGCTTCTAACTTATCTTTTAAATTAAAAATTAAATCTTTTTTTGCATAATATGCGTTTTTATTTGCAATTAGATGTGCTGAACTTTCCATAATTGTAGGTCCCACTTCAAGTCCATTTTGCTTCATAGTTGTACCTGTTTCAACAATATCAACTATACAATCAGCAAGATTAACTAAAGGTGCTAATTCAATAGAGCCATATAATTTGATAATCTTTACAGCCATTGCTTTCTCTTCAAAATATCTTTTTGCAATTTTTTCATGTTTAGTTGCAACTGTAATTTGACTTTTTGTAAAATCTAATTCTTCACCTTTTACAAGACCAAAAGCAACTTTACAACGTCCAAGCTGTAAATCAAGAAGTTTTATAAGGTCATACTCTTTCTCTTCTAAAACATCTAATCCAACAACACCAAGGTCTGCTGCACCATGCATTACATATGTAGGAACATCTTGATTTCTTACATTTAAAAATCTAAATCCACTTTTTTCTAAAATTAGTTTTCTATCTTCAAAAATGAATTTTTCATTAAATGCACTTTCAAATTTTTCCAAAGTATCTTCTGCAATTCTTCCTTTAGGCAATGCAATTGTTAGCATCAATTATCCCTTTCATATTTTTAAATATTAAATCATCTTTATAGATACAATTATCAAAATATTTGCTCAGAGATTCTCCATCTCCACCAGTAAATATTATCTTTTTCTCTTTAGATATCTCTTTTATTGGTAAAATTATAGATTGTAAAATAGAATAAGACATTGCATCTTGTGTACAAAGGGGTATTGTATCTAAGTTTACCTTTGTATTAATTTCATAATCTAACTTTGAAGATATCTCTTTATATGCTTTTTTTAAACTTAATATACCTGGTAAAATAAAACCGCCTTTGTGTTCTGTTTTTTCCATTATATCAACTGTAATTGCGCTTCCTGCATCTACTATAACAGCATTTTCTACACCTAAGCATACAACTTTTCTATCTATTCCCATTCCCTTATATTCTGTATCGAAATCAAGATACTCTTCAAGATTTATACAATCATTATGGGTGTTTTCTAACACTTTTGCTGCATTATCATTGACTGAAATATAATAAATTCTTTCTTTAAATTCAGGTAACTTTTCATTTAAATAATATCTTTTATGAATTCCATCAATCAAAAAATGATAAGTTGTATTACCAATATCACATAAAATCAACTCTTACTCTCCATTTATCATTTTCTAATAACTTTTTTGCTTTTGAGCAAATAGGACTTGAAATCAATAGTTCTTTTTTCTTGAAATTGTGTTCTTGAAATGAAACTAAATTATCTAATAATATCATTAGATCTTCAGCATTTTTTCTAATAAATCTACTTTTACTATCTATTATAAAAATTGCATAATACTCTTTTTGTATTGAAGTTGCCACATATATCTTAATTTTTTTTCTAGATTTTAAATCTTTTGGAGCAATCTCTTTTATCTCTTTAAACAAAATATCTTTTTTATTATAGTAATGAGTTAACTCTTTCAAATACAACCTTTTTATTTATCTGGTGTATTATATTACAAAATCACTTTAGTTAGATAGATATTTTATCTTAGGTAGAAATAAAATTATTTTTTAAATTCATTATTTAATATTAAGATAATTTAGTCTATCATATACCAGCTAAATGTTAAGGTGATTTGTGTCTAAGTCTAGATTTAATAAAAAAGAACCCATTTCAAATAAAAAACTTATATTCAGAATTATATTTATCCTACTAATTACAAGTATAGTTTCAATTTTTATCTCAAGCATATATATTAAAAAAATTGCATTAAACAATTTAGGTGAAGATGATGCAAAAAAAACAAGTGAACTTGTATTTGAAATAATGAATACAAAAATGCAAGAGGGTTGGGGGAAAGATGACTTAACTCAAATATTAAAAAGATTAGAACATATAAGAGAAGGTCTCGAGGTTCACTCATACAGAAGTGAAAAAGTTGAAAAAATTATGGGTATTCATAAAGAAGATAAACTCATAGTACAAAATGACCCTTTTATTCAAAAAGCCTTGAAAGGGGATAAACAGTTTCTAATTTTAGATGATGGTAGTATTAGGTACCTTTATCCAATGAGAGTTAGGCAAGAATGTATTACTTGCCACTATAATACTAAAGTTGGAGATATAAATGGGGTATTAGACATAACTTATCCACCAAGTGAAATAAAAATCTCACTTGATATGTTAATCTCCTATTTTTTAATATTTTTTGTTATATTCATACTTATTTGCTTTATTATACTTTATTTTGTAATCAATAAAAAAATTATTACCCCTGTAAATAAATTTACAAAAGCTATTCATAAAATATCATTAAATACTGACCTGTCAAAAAGATCAAATGTAAATCCAGGAATAAAAGAGTTACATATTTTAGAAAAACATTTTAATGAACTTCTAGGAAAAATAAAATATTACTATGATATTTTGATTAATAACTTATATACAGATTCCCTTACAAGATTACCAAATCTAGTAAAACTTGAAGAGGATATAAAAAAGAACGAATACAACACTTTGATAATTATTAATATCGATTCTTTTAAAGAAGTAAATAACTTTTATGGAGTAAAAGTTGGTGATACTATTTTAAAACAAATTGCCATGTATTTATATGAAAAAACTAAAGCAGTGCATGAAGTGTATAGACTTTATAGTGATGAGTTTGCAATATTAACACAAGAAAAAATTTCAAAAAACTATTGCTTAGATTTAATTACTTCACTTAATAGTGAATTTTGTAGATATCAAGATACTGATATTCAAATACAATCATCTCTAGGAGTAGTTTATAATGCAAAAAATAGAATTATAGAAAAAGCTACAATTGCATTAAGAACAGCAAAAAAGAACAGAACTTTATATGAGGAGTTTGACAACTCTTTAGAACTTCAAGAGGAATACTCAAAACATATCACTTGGAGTTTAAATATAAAAGAATCTTTAGAAAAAGACAACATCATCCCTTATTTTCAACCTATAAAAGATTTAAAGACAGGTGAGATAAAAAAATATGAATGCTTGGCAAGAATGATATTTAAAGATGAAGTTTATGCACCAATTCTATTTTTAAATATCTCTAAAAAAGCTAAGTTTTATCCACAAATAACTCAAAGAATGATTAAAAAAGCTTTTGAATATTTTGAGGATAAACCGGATATTACATTCTCTATTAACTATTCTATTGATGATATTTTAAATAAAGAAACAACAAACTATCTATTTGAAATGTTAGATAATTATAAAATAGGTTCACAACTTATTATAGAACTTTTAGAGAGTGAAGAGATTCAAGATTTTGAACATGTAAAAATGTTTTCAAAAAGATTAAAAGAATATGATGCATCATTAGCTATTGATGATTTTGGTTCAGGATATTCAAACTTTTCATATATATTAAATCTAAATGTAGATTTTCTTAAAATTGATAGTTCACTTATTGAAAGTATTGATAGAAATGAGAATTCTAAGATTATTGTTAAATCAATTGTTGAGTTTGCTAAAAATGTAAATCTAAAAACAATCGCAGAGATGGTTCACAAAAAAGAGATTGAAGATATTTTAAAAGAACTAGAAGTCGATTATGTACAAGGCTACTACATTGGTAAACCTAAAAAGACTATTTTTTAACACCTTTTACAATTTATTTTATATTTATCTTCGCTATAATAATCAAAATACATACTGCAGGGTTCTAATGAAATCTTTTTTTAAGATAATCTTTCTTTTTTTGATATTTATTAATATCTTAAATGCATCATCTACAAAATATTTTACAGTTTCATATGACCCAGACTATGCACCTTTCTCATATTTAGAAAATGGACATCCTGAAGGTTTGTTAATTGATTATTGGAATCTTTGGGCGGAAAAAAACAATTATAAAATTAAATTTGTAAACGGCAAACTTTGGGATAATGCAATAAATCTCGCAAGAACTGGAAGAGTTGACTTTTTTCTAGGAACAAATCCATACGATACATGGATGAAATCTTCATACTCAATTTATAAAACAAAAACTTCACTTTTTATACATAAAGATTTTAGTAGAGATTTTAGTAAACAAGCCTCATATTTAATAGGAGTTGTAGGAGAAGACCATAAAAAATATCTAGATACAAATTTTCCTTTTTCACAAACTCTAGTATATAAAGATTATGCTACTTTATTTAAAGATTTTTTATCAAAAAAACTTGATTTAATTTTTGATGATAAATTTGCTATTGAGTTTTATTCATTAAGAAACAACTTTTTTCATAAAATAAAACCAATAGATTTATTACAAGAATATATCCCTATAAAAGCTATCTCTAGAAATAAAGATTTAATTGATACTTTTAATAGAGGATTTAGAAAATTAACCAGCGAAGAACTTTATGAGGTTGAGAGTAAATGGGTATTAAATGCAGAACAACAAATTTATAAGAAAAGTTTTTCTTTATCACAAAGAGAAAAAGATTTTATTAGAAATCATCCCTTAAAAGTTTCTGTTTCAAATGATTGGAAACCTTTCACTTTTAAAGACAAAAATGGGGAACCAACTGGTATGGCTTCTGAAGTTTGGGATATGATTTCAAGAAGTTTAAATCTTAATTCAGAATATATATTTTCAAATAATTTTTCTGAACAATTAAATCTTATAAAAAATAAAAAAGTTGATGTTATATTTAGTGTAGGGGAAACAAAAGATAGACTAAAATATTCTATCTTTACTAAACCATATATTGAATTTCCTTTATCTATTGTAACTTTAAAAGATGAAAACTTTATAGAAAATATAAATTATTTATATAATAAAAAAGTTGCTGTTGGTAAAAACTTCACCGCCCACAAATTACTTGAAGAGTACTATCCTGATTTAAAATTAACTCCAGTTAAAAATATTGAAGAGGGTCTTAAAAAAGTTTCTAATTCTGAAGTATATGCTTTTGTAGGTATAAAACCAAATTTAATTTATAATATAAATAAATTAAATTTTGATGATTTAAAAATAAGTGGGAATACTGGTTTAACTTATAAAGTTGCCATTATGATAAGAGATGACTACCCTTTATTACAAGAAATTCTAAATAAAGCAATCTCATCTCTTGATCCAAATGAGATCTCTCAAGTAACTGGTAAATGGAATAATATTCAATATAAAGAAACTATTGACTATACAGTATTTTGGATAATCCTTTCAGTAGGTTTTATCATTTTTATTATATTGATTTATATCAATCAACAAAATATGAATAGAAATAAAACTTTAAAACTTCTTGTAAATGAAAGAACTAAAGAGTTAAAAGAATTAAATCAAGAGCTTGAAAAAAGAGTTGAAATAAAAACAAAAGAATTAAGTAGAACAAACTACTTATTGGATGAGGCTCAAAAGATTGCAAGATTAGGTAGCTTTAGTTATAACACCAAAACAAAACACTTAGAATGGAGTAATGAACACTTTAAAATTTTTGGACTATATCCAAATGAAATAAAACCCTCAATAACTAAGTTTTTATCTTTTGTACATGAAGAGGAAAAAAGAAAAGTAAAAATACATCTTTATAAAGCAATAAAAAGTGATAAAAGAGAAATTATTGAATTTAAAATATTATTAAGAGACAATACTCTAAAACATATACAACTTACAACAAAAGTTACAAGATTTGACTCAAATAATAAACCGATTTTTATAGTAGGAACAATATTTGACTTAACAAAAATAAAAGAGTTAGAGTTTCAAAAAAGAGAAAAAGATTCTATGTTAGCTCAACAATCAAAAATGGCAGCATTAGGTGAGATGTTAGAGAATATCGCACATCAATGGAGGCAACCTTTATCAGTTATTTCGACAGCTTCAACGGGGTTGCAAATACAGTTAGAGATGGGTAATGAGATTTCAGAAGAGATGCTTTATAGCAATGTAAAATCTATAAATGAACATTCTCAATATCTTTCAAAAACAATTGATGATTTTAGAAACTTTTTTAATCCTAAAAAAGAAAAAGAGATTTTTTCAATTAATTCAACTATTGAAAAATCATTATCCCTAGTTAGTTCTAGAATTAAAAAATGGAATATAGAAGTAGTCAAAGATCTTAAAACTATCGAAATTGAAACAATTGAAAGTGAACTTATTCAAATACTTTTAAATATTTTCAACAATGCAGTTGATGCACTTAATTCAAATCAATTAGAAAATAAATTTATATTTATCTCAACTATAAAAAGAGAAAACTATTTACATATAAAAATAAAAGATAATGCAGGTGGAATTCCTGAAAAAATACTTGATAAAATTTTTGAACCATATTTTACAACAAAACATAAATCTCAAGGTACAGGTATCGGTTTATATATGTCTAATGAGATTGTATCCAAGCACTTAAACGGTTCTCTAAAAGTAATAAATAGTTCTTATATTTATAAAGATATTAAATGTAAAGGTGCATTATTTACCATATCAATACCGTTGAAAAAAGAAACTCATAAATGATAAAAAGTTTAATTCCTCTATTTATATCATTTTTTTTTATGCAAAACCTATTTGCAAAAGAAAAAGTAATTGCAAAAATCCCAGAAGCTTCAGGAATTTGTTATAGTGTTATTTCCGATTCACTTTTTGTAGTAAATGATGAAGGAACTCTTTATGAACTCTCAAAAAATGGAAAAGTTTTAAGAAAAAAGAAACTTGGGAAATATGACTTAGAAGCTATTGAAGTTGATGAAAAGAATGCTTTGCTTCTTTTAATAAACGAAAAAAAAGACTCTATCTTAGTTGTAGAGAAAAAAAGTTTTGATATTGTAAAAAAAATAAAAATAGATAGAAAATATAAAGGTAAAAAAGTATTAAAAAAAGGTGGTAATGGAATTGAAGGATTAGCCCTTTTTAACAATAAATTATACGCCTCAAATCAATCAAAGAAAAAATATCCTAAAGAAGATTCTTCAATAATTGTAATTTTAGATTATGATTTAGAAGCAAAAAAATTAAAAATAAAAGATATTATTGACCCAAAACTTACAGATATTTCAGGATTAACCTTTAATGGAAATATTTTATACATGATTAGTGATAAGAACTCACAAATAATTAGCTACAATGTCGAAAAATCTAAAGTCATAAAAAAATATAACCTTCCTAAAAAATATGCTCAAGAGGGCATTACTTTTGACAAAAAAGGAAACCTTTATATTGCAGATGATAATGGGAAAATATTAAAAATAAAGAACTATCTAAAATAGATGAATAGATTAACCTACGAACAACAAACAAAAGTTACAAGAACAATAATTAAAGCTGCTGTATTAATGCTTGAATTTGGTGCAGAAAGTAGACTTATAGAAACAATTGCACAAAGGCTTGGAAATGCTTTAGGTGTTGATTCAGTTGAAGTTTCATTAATACCTTCTGCCATAGTTTTAACTACCTTAAGCAATAAACAAACCCAATCAGTTACAACTACTAGAAGGGCTCATCATAAACCAATTAATATGTCGATTGTTTGTGATGTACAAAAAATGTGTTATAAAGTGGAGCAAGAAAAACTTGATGTCGATTATGTCATAAAAACTATGAAAGAGATAAAACCAAACTATTATAACAGATGGTTGATTGTAATTATGGTTGGTCTCTCATGTGCTTGTTTCTCCTATTTAAATGGTGCAGACTGGCAAGGTTTTGCAACCACTTTTTTAGCTTCAGCAGTTGCAATGTTTGTTAGACAAGAATTAGCAAGAAAAAAATTTGTTTTAATCATCACATTTGGAGTTACTGCTTTTGTTGCAACATTAATTGCCGCATTAGCACAAATTTTTAATTTAACCAATACTCCGGATATTGTTCTATCTTCAAGTGTATTATTGTTAGCTCCTGGTTTTCCTTTTATAAACTCAGTATTAGATGCGGTAAAAGGTTATCTTGCCATGGGATGGGGACGTTGGATGCAAGCTGTGATGTTAACTGCTGCAACATCTATTGGTATAGTTTTTGCTTTTACTGTTTTGAATTTACAAGGTTGGTAAAATATGGAAATCCTAATTAAATATTTAATAAATGCTATTTTTGCAGCAATTCCAGCAGTTGGTTTTGGGATGGTTTTTAATGTACCAAGAGATACTCTTTTAAAATGTGCTTATGGTGGAGCAATAGCTTATTGCTCAAGAGAATTTTTTATGGATTTAAATTTTTCTTTAGAACTTGCAACCTTTTTTGCTTCAACTTTAGTTGGTGTGATTGCTTTATACTGGTCTAGAAAATATATAGTACCAAGACCTGTTTATACTATTGCTTCAATTATCCCTTTACTACCTGGGAAACAAGCTTTTGGAGCAATAATAAATCTTATAACTATGAATGCCCATGGAGTTACACCAGATTTAATCACATTGTTTATTGATAACTCTTTAAAAACAATTATTGTTCTTGGGGGTATTGGATTTGGACTTGCCTTACCATCACTTTATTATATAAGATACAATAGACCTATTATTTAGGTTCTTCTTATATTAAAAATAGATTTTATAAAAAAGTAAAGAATAAAAAGAAAAACTATTGGTAAAATTATTGTTTGAAAAATAAAAACAATAATTAAATCTATAATATATTCACTTGAATTATCTACAGCAACAGTATATTCATCAATCTTTTTTTCATAATAGTTACTATCAAATTTTTCCATAACTTTTTCTAAAAAGCTATTATTCTCTTTTTGTTCTATTGTTTTTTTAGTTACTTCACTAACATTATTTTTAACCCTAACAATATTCTCATTTAATTTTTCAATATTATATTCAGGTTTTACAAAATAATTGTAAGAGATATCATTTACATAGCTAATCATAGGGATTGCAAACCTTAGAAAAAGAAGAACAAAAGTAACTTTAAAAAATAAGCCTCTTAAACCCTCATCCTTTTTAAAACGTTTAAATAACCATATATTAAAGATTATAATAAAGATTAAAAGTATTGCATTATATATCTCATTAGTTACAAATCCTAATAAAATTTTTTGTATCCCCAAAGAGGTTAAACTAGCTAACATAACAAGTGCAAACTGTTCAACTAAATCATTTATTGGGTCTAAAACCTCTCCAATTGCTACAACAACAAAAGGTAGACTAAGTTCAGTACCTTGGGCTAAAGAGATAACTGCATTTAAAGCTTTTGCACTACCAAAAACTATAACAGCTTCTTTAAAAGAATCATCAATTAAAGCTTTTGCACTTTCATCAATAGAAAAACTTAATGCAATAAAAAGTGCAATAAAAGACAAAAATGTTAATAAAAACTTATTCCAATTGTTTATTATAAATTCTTTCATAATTTAACTCTTTAATAATTTATTTTTTCTTTATTTCCAATCGCTGCGGTCTAACTGTCATTTCTGTAATAACACCTTCAAAGTTTATTATATCTAATACTGTATTTGCTATTTGAGAAGGTAAAAGATGAGCTTCTTTTTTATCTGAAGGTTCAAAATTGAATTCATCAAAAAAATTTGTTTTTGTTAAATCTGGATTTATGTTAGTAACCTTTACATCACTTCTCCTAAGCTCTTCAAATAAACTTAATGAAAAATTCCTAAGTCCAGCTTTTGTTGCTGTATACAAAGCTGAAAACTTAGAGTGACGCACTGCTTCTATTGAAGAGATATTTATAATATGCCCTTTTGTTTTTTTAAGACTTCTTAGACATAAATTAGATAATAAAATTGGTGCTGTAAGATTTATATCAATCAACTCTTTTATTTTACTCACAGATATCTCTTCATGGGGTTTAAAAACACCTACACCAGCACAATTTATTAATATATCTATTTCAACTTTTTTTAACAACTCTTTTACTTCACCCTCAATGTTTTGTGAATCTTCTAGTCTACTTGTTAATCTTATTATTTTATAATTATTCATTTCTAAAGTAGAACAAATAGCTTCACCTATGCCAGAAGAATATCCCGTTACTATTGCTGTTTTTTTCATTTTTTATTCCACTTGTTTATGATGCCTTTTTTCATTTTTATTCGAATGTAGAATAAAATAAAAATTGCTAATAATATTAAAATAGAAACTATAATTATTTTTAAATACTCATCAATTAATTCTTGATTTGAACCAATAAAATAACCCAATAAAGCAAGTATAAGAACCCAAATTCCCGCACCTAAACTTGTATATAAAGAAAACTTCCAAATATTCATTTTGGCTAAACCAGCAGGCAATGAGATATATTGTCTAACAGCAGGGATAAGTCTTCCACTAAAAGTAGAGATATGACCATGCTTTGCAAAGAAGTTTTCCATTTTTTCCAAAGTCTCTTCTTTTATTAAAACATATTTACCATATTTACTTAAAAATCTTCTCCCAAATTTTACAGCTAAAAAGTAGTTAAACACTGCTCCAGCTAAACTTCCTGCAATACCTGCAAATATCGCTAAAGCAAGATTCATCTCCCCTTTATACGCTAAATATCCTGCTGGAACCATCACAATTTCAGAAGGGAAAGGGAAAAATGAACTCTCCAAAAACATCATAATAAAGATACCTATATATCCTAAACTACCAACTGTATTTACTATAAAATCTACTATTTCGTGAAGCATTAACTGCCTTAATTTTAATTTTTAAAATTGAAGTTTAGCAAAAATATTATTAATTCTAATTTGTATTATTTATAGGTATTCCTATTATAAATTCTGCACCTTTAAAAAATTTTCCTTCATATTCAAAATTCACATTATGAACTTCAATTGTACCATTTAACTGTTTTGTAACTATTTGATATGTCATATATAAACCTAGCCCTGTACCAATAGATTCATGTTTAGTTGTAAAATATGGGTCAAAGATTTGATTCATAATATTAGTACTAATCCCTCCAGCATTATCTTTAAAGTGAAGATATAAAGTATTTTCTGATTCTTCTATTGATATAAAAAAGTATCTTTTCTCTTTATCTCCAACATATTCAGCAAGGGCATCTTTTGCATTATTGTATATATTAATCAAGGCTTGAGTTAAAATATTTTCATTATTTTCAATAAAAAAATCTTTATCTTCTGTATAATCTACTAAATGAATAAAATTATGCATAAATGAATCTTTTGTAAGGTTTGTAATTTTATCAAGAGTTTCTTTTATATTAAATCTTTTAATTTTTGTCATATCACCTTTGAAAAAACTTCTAAAATCCTCAATTGTTGTAGATAAATATTGTGCATAATTATTCACATCATCTAAAACATTTAGAACTTTTTCTTTAGGAATTTTATCTTCTGAATCCATCTCTAACAAAAATTTTAAGCCTGTTGCAGATGTTGATATTATTGAAAGTGGCTGTCTCCATTGGTGGGCAATATTTTCTAGCATCTCTCCAATTGCTGCTGTTCTTGATTGTTGAAGTATCAATTTGTCTTGTTTTTTCTGTTTTGTTATATCACTAAAAAGCCCTATAAAATTGCATACATGACCACTTTCATCATATATTGCATTAACAGTTAACAACTCTTGATATATTTTCCCATTTTTAGTTTTGTTATGAATCTCTCCACTCCAATAACCATTTGTTCTAACTTCTCTCCATAAATCTTTATAAAAATCATCATCATGTATTCCTGATTTTAAAATTGATGGATTAAGTCCTATAACCTCTTCAATTTTATATCCTGTTATCTTTTCAAAGGATTTATTTACATTTAATATTTTTCCTTCACTATCTGTAACTAAAATCCCATCATGAGTATTTTCAAATACATTATGAGCTTGTAAAAGATTACTCTCTAACTCTTTTCTAGCTGTAATATCTTGTATAGTTCCAAAAAAAGAAGTAACATTTCCTTCTCTATCAAAAGAAAGTTCTCCTAACATATGAACCCATCTAATAGATTTTGTTTTTTTATTTATAATTCTATATTCAGTATCAAATTTTTTATTCTCTTTATAAATACCATCAAAATATTTTTTTACTCTCTCTTTATCATCTTTATGTATTAAATCTGACCATACTTTAAAGTGTTTTGTTATTTTTTCATCAAAACCAAATATCTCATCAATAATATATGAGTTAGTAAATATATCATTTTTTATATTGTAATTATAATGTCCTATTTTTGCAATTTTTTGAGCTTCCTCTAATTCCTCTTCAACTTGCTTTAGTTCTGTAATATCTTGTAGTATTCCAGTAACTCTTACAACTTTTTCATTTTCTATAATTGGATTTCCAATAACCCACACTTTTCGTATTTCAAAACCTCGATAGATTCTATATTCAAAGGAGAAAGATGTTTTTTTCTTTAATGCTCTATTTATTACTCTTTTATATCTTTTTTTATCATCTTTAACAACAAAATTTTTGAAACTTTGAAAATCTATTAATTTACCCTCTTCTAAACCAAATATCTCATATGATATTTTTGAAAACTTCATAATATCTCTAGATAAATTCCATTCCCAAGTACCAAGTCTAGCTATCTTTACTGCGTTATCTAATGTTTCTTTGATAGTTTTTAACTCAAGATTATTCTGTTTAACAATATTCTTATCTGTAATATCAACATTTAAAGTAGAATATCCAATAATATTTTCATTATCATCAATTATAGGTGTTATTGTAGTTTTAAGCCAATAAGTTGTTCCATCTTTTCTTAGATTTTTTCTCTCACCTTCCCAAGTATCAGACTCTTTTGTAAGTTTTTTTAAGTCTTTAATATCAAGATTTTCAGAGTTTGGGAAAGCATCTTTTATATAAGATTCACCTATTAATTCATCTTTTGAGAACCCAGATATCTTACAATATGCATCAGATACATTTAAAATATTTCCTTCTAAATCAATAGTTGAAGATATTATGAATTTGTCTATTAGATTTATATATCTTTCAATATCTTTATTAATTCTTTCTATCTCTAATCTTTGTTGATGCTCTTCATTATATTTTTGTGTTAAGTTTTTATTTAATCTACTAAGACCATTATATTTTTCTAATTTTTTTAAACCATCCATAACAATAGTCATATCATTATGAGCACCAACCATTCTGTAAGGATTTCCATCTTTATCTCTAATGGCCATACCCCTACATCTTATCCAAGCTGTAGAACCATTTGCATGTTTATATCTTAAAATTTGATCATAAGGGTGATTTGGATCTTTTAAATGTTTATTAAAGTTGTCAATAGATAGTTTTAAATCCTCTTCATTTACCAACTCTTGCCATTCTGAAGAAAGATTTTTCTTTTTATTTGGATCGTATCCTAAAACTTTCCAAAACTTATCACTCATCCATTGGTTTTTGGGATTTTCTAAATCCCAATACCAAATACCATCAAGTGAAGCAGATTGAATAAAATCAAAAATTGATACATCATTTTTTATATATTCATCAAGTTCAGCTTTTAAATAATGTTTATCCCCCATATTTTAATCCAACTTTCAAAATTAAACACAGAATAATTATTTTTTATTATTATTAATTATTTTTGGTATATTTTAGTATTATTATCTTAAAAGCTAGATAATTAGAACATATTAATTTTTTTAATCTATTTGTATATCATTCTTTCCTTTAAACTCTTTTTCATTTGCACTTGCAACTACTTGTTTAGAAATAATATCTGTTTGCTGGGCAATATTATTAGTATCTTGGGCAATATTTGCATTCTCTTGTGTTTGTTTATCTAAACTAGCTACACTTTCATTTATTTGAGATATACCTATTTGTTGCTCTTTAGAAGAATCAGAAACTGCACCAATAAGCTCTATTGTATTATTTATATTTTTACTAAGACTAATATATCCTTCAATCATCGCATCTGAAATTTGTTTACCTTCATTTGCTTTTATATTGGCATTTTCTACTAAATCTTTAATCTCTTTTGCTGCTTCAGCACTTCTAGCTGCCAAGTTTCTTACTTCTTGTGCAACTACAGCAAAACCTTTACCTGCTTCTCCCGCTGTTGCCGCTTCAACAGCTGCGTTTAAAGATAAGATATTAGTTTGAAATGCAATTTGGTCAATTACTGTAATTGATTCATTTATTGCACTTACTTGCTTATTTATCTCATCCATTGCTAAAGTTGTTTTTTGGGCTAACTCTTCACCATTTTTAACAGAAGAATTAACCTCTTGAGAATATGAAGCCATCTTTTGCACATTTTGATTATTTGAAATTATATTACTATTTATCTCTTCTATTGCAGCCGAAGTCTCCTCAATAGAGGCTGCAGCAGAATTTGTATTATTTGCTAAAACTTCAACACTCCTAATTAATTTGTCTGAACTATCATCAAGTTTAAGTCCGTTTGTTTTGTTTTCAATTAACATTTCAGTTATAGAATCCCCTAAAAGATTAACCCCATTAGCAAGTTTTAGTAAATGTTTTTTTAAATTTTTTGAATCCACTTTTTGTAAATAATTGTATTTGGTATAAGTTTCTAGTACTTTTAAAATATCATCAATATTTGCTTCTAAATTATTACCCATATCATTAATCACTTTTTTTAATTCATTTAAAGATGGATTCTCAGAGTTTGCATCTATTCTTTGTGATAAATCGCCTTGTTCAAACTCTGATAAAACTTTTACTGTTTCATTTATAAGTTTTCTATCTTTTTCAATCCCTTCTTTTGTCTTATTGATATTTTTATTTACAACTTTTGACATTTGTCCAATTTCATCTTTTTTTGATTCATCTAAATAAACTACCTCATTTGTTTCATTATTTAAATATCTAAAAAATGACATTAGTCCATTTTCAAAATCTTTTATTGGTTTAATAATAGAACTTCTTAAAATATATACTGAAATAAAGATTATTAAAACTAAAACTGCAAAAGAGATTGAGGCCAAAATTATATTTAATTTTATACTTCCTGCTAGAGCTTCAGCATCAGCTATTTCAGAGATTATACCCCATTGTTTATCAAAGACTTTAAGACCAGAATAAGCAATTAAATATTTTTTTCCATCATCTTTAACTATTATAGTAGCACCGGTTTTATTTTCTAATGCTGCTTTTATTGCTTCATTCTTTATCTCATGTAAAGCAATACTTGTTTTTGAACTTTTTACATGTTTATTATCAATTTTATTTAAATACCTGTGATTATTTCTCATTTTATAATCATCACCAACTAAAAATGAATTTCCACTTTTTCCTAATCCTGCATTTTCATAATTTCCATTAAAATTCATAATTGAATCAATTTTATCTGTAGGAAATTGGATTATTAAATTTCCAACTCTTCTATTTTGATTATTAAATACAGGTGTTGCTAAAAAAGAAGCTGGTGCATTGTAGCTTGGTTCATATGGTTCAAAATCAGAAAATGCAACTTCACCTTTTTTAAGCTTATATGCTGTTTTATTTGCTTTAGCAATACCACTATTAGAATATGGTCCAGTCATCAAATTTGTTGCATAATCTTTCTCTTTAAAAGTACTATAAATAACTGTTCCTTTTAAATCAACAAGAAAAATATCATATAAAGAAAATTTTTCTAAAATCATATTAAAAGTTTCATGAAACCTTGTGTGAGCAAAAGCATAATTATTAAAAAAAGTATTTGACTGATTTAATTTATTTTTTTCTCCAATTTTTGCTTCATTTTTTATAATATACATATATTGAGCTAAAATTCCATTATCATCTTGTGGTAAATATTTTGTAGTCTCTTTTTTTGCTGGAACATCTGGCAAATTAAAATTTATTTTGTTTATATAAAATTCATTATAATGTTTTATAAGCTCATCTTTTACTTTTTGCATATCTACTTCAGAACTTGATTGTGCTGAGATAGTATAAAAACCTCTAATAAATTCATTAAAGGCATCTTGTGTAGAAGCAGAGTTTGCAGTAGAAATAATTAAACCCTCGATAGTTTTAAAGTATTCAGAAATATGTTGTTTTTTTGCTTCAGTTATAGATTTTAACTGAGTTAACTTTTCCTTTTCAGAATGTTTTATACTCTCACGTACACTAATTGATAAAATTACAACAGATAAGAACAATAAACTACCAATAATTAGTAGCATTAACTTCATATTTATACTAAGATTTTTCATAATTTTTCCTATAATAATTAATATTTTTCCTATATTACTAAAAGATAGTAGTGAAATGGTGTCAGTAATAACTTAGATTTTACAATTTATCATTCTTTTGAATCAATTAAGATAATTATTATCAATATTAATATATACTTCCAACATGATTAGTAAATTCATTTTTGTAGTTTCGATAACATTTGTACTGTTAGTACATTTTACTATTTTAAACAATCAAAGGGTAAAAGAGAAGGAGATCGTTGTATCAAAACCTACAACTATTTCTAAAATATCTTTTCAGAAAGTGGTTTTAAAAAAGAAAAAACCTAAAAAGATTGAAAAGAAAAAAGTGCTTGAAAAAATAGCTAAGCCAAAGCCTGTAAAAAGAAAAATTAAAAAGATTGTAAAAAAAAGTAAAAATAAAGTTATAAAAAAAATACCTGAAAAAAAGCTGGTCAAAAAATATGAAGAAAAAAAGAAAATAGAAAAAATTGTAAAAAAGCAAGAACCAAAAATTGACCCATCCTTAGTTAAAAAAGTTACAAAGGTTAAACCTAAAAAACAATTGGTATCAAATGAGAAAAAAGATTTTATTAAGAATGAATATTTATCAAAACTAAGAGAAGTAATAGAAAAAAATAAAGTCTACCCAAAAAGAGCAAAAAGGCTTAAACAAGAGGGGAAAGTATTAATAAGTTTTGAGATATTAAAAGATGGAACAATCAAAAAAATAAATCTAAAAGACCCGAGTAAATTTAAAAGGCTAAATAATGCTGCATTAGATTTACTTAAAAAAATCAATAGGTTTCAACCTATTCCAAAAGAATTAGGGAAAAATAGTTTGACTATAGATATTCCCATTAGTTACAACATATATAATAGTTAGGAGAATAAAATGTTTTTAGTTGATTTAGTAAGCCAATTAAATCTTATGGAATATATAAACAGAGGTGGAGTTATTGTATATATTCTAATTGCTCTAAATATCTTAGGTTTTTCAATAATGTTATGGAAATTTATTGAACTGTTTATTGCAAAATTCCAAAAAGATTCTACAGCAAAAAAAATAACCAATCTTATAAAAGAGAATGATGATAAATATGAAGAGAAGGTTTTAAAAAACGCTTTAGATAAATATCTAAGTAAGCTAGAACTGGGATTAAATACTATAAAAATTATAGCTTCTATCTCACCACTTCTTGGATTACTTGGTACTGTAATTGGGGTATTAAACTCTTTTGATTCTATTTCAAAATCTGGATTGGGAGACCCTACAATATTTTCTACAGGGATTTCAATAGCACTGATAACTACAGTTGCTGGACTTATAGTTGCAATTCCTCACTATATTGGATACAACTATTTAATAGGTTTTATAGATAATTTAGAGCACAAAATTGAAGAAAGAGTTATAGTAAAACTATGAGAAAAAAAAGAGAAACTATAGCTCCTGATTTAACTCCATTGATTGATGTGGTTTTTATATTGTTGATATTTTTTATTGTTTCTTCAGTATTCAAAAAAGAGGAACTTGCACTTATTTTAGACCTTCCTTCATCTGAGGCACAAGAGGTTGAAATAGAGCCTAAACAAATCTCATTAGAGATAAGTAAAGATGAGTTTGCCATCTATGGCAAAGTTGTTACTCTTGAAGAGCTTGATAATCATTTAGCAAAAGTTACAAATAAAGATAAAAATATTATTGTAAGAATTGATAAAAATGTTGTTTATGAAAAAGTTGTAAAGGTACTTGATAGTTTGCAAAAATATAGTTTAAATAATTTATCTCTTGTCACAAATAAAGAAAAATAGATGTTAGTTTTAGATTTTTAAAACTAACTCTTATCTTTTTTTAATATAAAGATAACCCCTTTTTGCCCTATTTTATTTTCTTGTCTTAAGATAATTTTCTCTTTATCTATAATTTCAAAACCATAGTCTTTGCATAAAGATTCTATATACTCTATAGTGTGAGAAAACCTTCCACTTTTTGCTAAATGAAAACTTTCTTTATCAAATTCATTTAAAAGTTCAATTGTAAATATAAAATAACTATTACTATTAATAGACTTTTTTATACGTGAAAAAATAGTTTTCAAAGCCCCAATATATATAAAGACATCAGCTGCTATGATTAAATCATACTCTTGTACACTTTTTAAAAGAAACTCTTGAATATCATTGGTATGAAGTTCAGAATAAATATCCTTTTTTCTTGTTTCATCTATCATATTAGAAGATATATCAACCCCTACTAAATTTGGGAAAGAATCAACAACAGTTTTCCCTAATAAGCCCGTACCACACCCTAAATCTAATATTTTAGAATCTTTGGCAGAGTTTAAAGATAATAATTTTTCTTTTATTATAAATGGAACTTGATACTTTAAAGAAGAAACAAGATGTTCTTCAAAATGACCAGCATATCTATCAAAAAGATCTCTAGCATACAAAGAAGAATAATCACTTTTTGTTTCTTCATTTAAAGATGCTAATAGATGGTTTGCTCCTGGATGTTCGGGGAGTTTAGCAAGTGTTTTATTAAGATACTCATGCATTTTTCCTTCATTTTTCATTTTTCTATAACATTGTGCTATCGAAAAAAGTACCTCATAAAATTCTGGACAAACTCTTATTACCTTTTCTAAATGAAAAAGAGAAAATTCATATTTACAAAGTTTATCATAAATCTCAGCCATACTATAATGACAGGTATAACATTTGTTATTAGCCTTGCTTGCTTCTTTTAAATAAAAAAGTGCTTTATTATAATCTTTACAATTTTTGTAACAATTACCTAATTCAAAATTAGCTTCAAAATTAGCCTTATCATCATCCAAAATATCTTTGTAAATTGTTATTGCTTGTGTAGTTGATCCAGACTTTTGAAGTTCAATAGCTTTTTCAAAAGCCTGTTTAACAGTATGTGAATTCATAAAATAGCTCCTTTAAACTGAGCTACAGAAAATATTAGTCAAGGTATTAAGTCAAAAAAGATAAAAATAAGCTCTAATCAAGTATAACATTTAAATATTTCATATTAAAAGAAATGTGTATAAATTTTACCCAGAGTAAAGATTCATCCTCTGGAATGTAATTTTAGAACATACACTTAATTAATCATTTAATCAATTATATGTACTTTCAAAACTTATATTCAAAATACCCATTCTATAGAGCATAAAAAATAAACACTTATCTAATTAAACTATTGCATTTTTAAGTTACAATATTACTATATTTAAATTTTAATAAGGAGGGAATAATGACATTGTATAGTATGTTAGCTTTTGCTGGTGCGATGTTTTTATTAGCAATCACTCCTGGACCTGGAGTGTTTGCAACAATTTCAAGAGGTTTAGCTTCAGGTTTTAATAATGCTGCTTTTGTAGTATTAGGTATTGTGTTAGGAGATATCATCTTCTTGCTTTTAGCAATTTTTGGTCTTAGTGCCATAGCTTCTGTTTTAGGTGATTTTTTTATAATAGTAAAATATTTAGGTGGAGCATATCTTTTATATCTTGGATATAAAATATTAACTTCAAAAATTGATGAGACAAAAGTTGATGGTGTATATGAACTATCTTGGAAGAAAAACTTTTTAGCCGGACTTTTAATAACTCTTGCTAACCCAAAAGTAATACTATTTTATTTGGGATTTTTGCCAACATTTGTAAATCTTCAAACTTTAACAGTTATTGATATAATAATTATTTCAACTATTGTAACTATTGTACTTGGTGGAGTAATGCTTGGATATGCGTATAGTGCAAGTGGCGCAAAAAAACTATTTAAAAGTAAAAGTGCAAAAAGAAAAATGAATGTAGTTGCAGGAACTACAATGTTAAGTGCTGGTGGCGTTCTTATTGCAAAAGCTTAAATTTAAAGGCAGGAGAATTCTCCTGTCAAAAAAAAGTGTCTAACCTTAATTTATTGACTTATATTTTTAATCTCAAAAGTGGAAATTTATCCTCTGGGATGTTACTTTATTACTTTTGTTTTGATTTTCATTTCTTGCCTTTTTAAATTATTTTAATTAGAGTGCATTTATCATGAGCTATACTTAAGATTTTTAATTATAGTATTAATATAATTTTATAATCATATAAAATATTATTTTTATTTACTTTTATATATTAAAAATGATTATTTTGTGACACAAACTGTGACAAGGGAAATTAATAATAATGATAATGTTGTTAGAAAATTTTGTTTTTATCTATTAAGAAGTATTTTATCCATATAAGACATTTTCATAAAATCTTCCATTTGATTATTGCTTGAGTATTCATAACCAAATACATCTTTCCATAAAGATTCATCTTCCATACACATATAAAAATATACATCTTTGTGCCAGGGTTTAAAAGTATAATATGCATGTTTGAACATCTCTCTTTTTATTTCCAAAGGATAAGATTGTTTTCCATTTGCATCTGTTAGAGGCATTTGTAGGATTTTTGATTTAAACTTTCTACTTCTTATTTTGTTTATAACTGGTTTTATAAAGGTTAAAGTTCCAAGTGAAACCAAGGCTACTTTTTTTGAATCAAAAGTATTTATTAGGGTTTTATAAACCTCTTCATACTCTTCTAAATAGTTTTCATAGTGAACTATTGGGTGAAAATGAAAGCCTACTAATACACCTTTTTCACTAACTTTCTTTGCAGCTTCAATTCTTTGATTTAAACTTGCTGCAAGGTGTTCTTCATTGTCTATTATAGTTTGGGTATTTAAAGACCAAGTGCAAATTATATTTTTAGGAACTTCATTTTCTAAAAAGTATTTTATATTATTTGATTTTGTTTTAAATTCAAGTATTACATTTGGATTTTTTCTTGCAAAATCAAATAAAGCATCCAAAATCTCCTCTTTGTTTCCCCACATAAGTGAATCAGAGCTTTGCCCTGTTCCTATATGATAAGTTTGATTTGGGTCTAATTTTAGATTTTCAAGGTTCTTTTTAAAGTTCACATCAAAACCTATTTTATCTTGATTATAAAAAGATTGAATAGAACAATATGAACAATCAAAACCGCAAGATTGTACTGCATCTAATGTAAGCAAGTTACAACATCTTGTATTAGGACTTGCCACAGGACAAGAACCTAAAGCTGTTTTTTCACCCTCAAATTTAGTAAATGAAAATTTTCTTACATCATCTTTATATAAATCTTTTGAAAAGTTTTTATATGAGTTTGGTTTTGCTCTAAAATTTTCCCACTTTTTTCTTATATCATTAAAAGCATTTTTCCTATTTGCATACTCTTCTTTAAAAAGCTTAGAGATATCAGGTTCATGCCACATATTAAAATCAATTGCAAAATCTATTATTTGTTTTAATTCTTGAAATGAAAACTCATAAAGAAAAGCTATCTTTTTTATAAACTCTTGATTTTCTAAACTAAGGTTTTTAAAATTTGTTTTAGGAAGAGATTCTTCAAATTTCTGTTTATAACTCATAAATATTTTTTCCAGATAAGTTTTGTTTTTTCAATAAGTTCAATCACAAAGGATTTTTTAGGAATTTCAATCTCCAAATAATCAGAAACAACTTTAAAACAATAAACCTCATCACAATACTTTTTTGAAGTTTCTAAAAAATATTTTGCTTCCATATCTACTAAAAGTGTTTCTAGATTTTCATCATTTTCCAAAGGCTCATCTACGGTTGTAATAGGAGCAAAATTTATATTTGGAAGTAGTCTGTTTGTACAAAAAAGTGTTCCAATTTTAATTGATGAATCACTACAACCAGCAATTCCAATATTAATAGCTTTTGATATTTTGAAGTTTTTATAAACATATTCTAAAGAGTTTAAACAATTCTCTTTTCCAATACCTGATACTATTAATAAATATTTTTCATCTTCATCTTTAAATAGTTTACAATTTTTAGGTAAATTTTGGACCGAATTATCTTGTTTTAGTTTTAAAAAATTAATTAATGGTTGAGCTTCTGCTAATAAGGCTGTATGAATAAATGTCTTAGACATGTGAGTAAAACTAAGACCGAAGTCTTAGCTTTTTGGCTTAAATTATTTTCTAAGTTCTTTAATTTTAGCTTTTTTACCAGTAAGACCTCTTAGGTAATGTAATTTAGCTCTTCTTACTTTACCTCTTCTGATAACTTCGAAAGTTTTAATTGATTCAGAATATAGAGGGAAAATTCTCTCTACACCAACAGAGTTCGCTCCAAGTTTTCTTACTGTAAATGTAGCATCTACACCATTTCCACTTCTAGCAATAACTACACCTTCGTAAGTTTGAACTCTCTTTTTCTCACCTTCTTTAATCTCAACACCAAGTCTAACAGTATCCCCTGCTCTAAACTGTGGAATCTCTTTTTCTGCAAGTTGCGCTGCTTCAAAGCTCGCAATATATCTATTTTTCATTGTATTTCCCTTTGGTGAAAGTGCCCGCATTTGCAAGTTGCGGGATATCACGCTTCTATTTTGTTTTTTTTCTTGTAATCAATCCTGGTCTAAAATATTTTGTTTTGCAAATAGCCAGATTGTTTTTTAGGTCGGCAATTTTACTATGATTTCCCTTTAAGAATTCTTTAATTACACTTAAATTTTGAAAATTTTCAGGTTTTGAAAAAGATGGCGCCTCTAAAAGATTATTTTCATAACTTTCCATAGTCAAAGAATCAGCATTTCCAAGTACACCTTCTACATTTCTAGCAATGGCATCTGCCATAACTAAAGATGGCAATTCTCCACCTGTAAGGATAAATTCTCCTATAGAAAATACTTCATTAGCATATTTTTCTATAACTCTTTCATCAATCCCTTCATATCTTCCACTAACAAAAACTAAGTTTTTTTTCTTTGCTAACCTTTTAGCATCATTTTGTTTAAAAGGTTTAGCTGCTGCTAATGGAAAGATAATATAAGCATCTTCATTTTTACTTTTTATTTCATCTAAACAATCAAAAAGCGGTTGACAATTCATAAGCATCCCTGCTCCTCCACCAACCATCGGTGAATCAACTTTTAAGTGTTTGTTTTTTGTATAGTCCCTTGGATTATAAAATTCATAACTTAAAAAGTTTGCATCAATTGCTCTTTTTAATATAGAATCATAAAAATACGGTTCTATCAAGTTTGGAAATAATGTCACAAATGTAAATTTCAAAATAAACCTTACTTATTTTTTTGAATATTATCTAATTTTAAATTAAGTTTAGTTTTTCGTGATATAATTGCAATCTTAAATTTTATGAAAGGAATTGCTGTGAAGTCACCAAAAGGTTTTGGAAAAAAATATTTTTCATTTGCAAGTATACTAGCCCATAGTGTACAAACAAAAATTGAAGACCAAATTACTATTGCGAAAAAGACTTTACGATATAGCACATCTAAAGATATAGATGAATTGGAGGATGAGGATCCGCCGGAACTACTAAACTCTATATCTATTTTAACAAATCTTAATAAACCTTGCCACTGTGACTGTGCCTTTAGAAAAAAAACTAAACTAGCTGTCTCTTTATTCAAGTTTATTCCTAGATGTCCATATTATACTACCTATTTCGCATTTAGACGAACAGGAGTACATCCACCACTTAATATATCAAATATTTAATCATACAAAAAACAAAAAATTAAAAGGATATATTAATGTCAAAAAATAGTTATGTAATAGGGTTTCCAAGAATTGGAGAGCAAAGAGAGTTAAAAAAAGTATTAGAGAGTTTTTGGGCAAAAAATTGCTCATTTGATGAAGTAAAAGAAGTTGCAAGTGAATTAAAAAAAAGACACTGGAATTATCAAAAAGATGCAGGAATAGAGAATATTAGTTCAAACGATTTTTCACTTTATGACAATATGTTAGATACAGCATTTATGTTAAATGCTATTCCCAAAAGATTTAAAAATCTAAAAAATGAAGAGTTATATTTTGCTATGGCTAGAGGAAATCAAGACTCTGTAGCAATGGAGATGACAAAATGGTTTAATACAAACTACCATTATATAGTTCCTGAACTTTCACTTGAGGATGAATATTCACTAAATGCCTCTAAAATACTAGAAGAGTATAAAGAAGCAAAAGAGTTAGAAATAAAAACAAAAATAAACCTAATTGGACCAATTACTTTCTTAGGTCTTTCAAAAAGAGTTGATAGAGGTGACACTTTTGAACTTCTAAGTAAAGTTCTTCCTATATATGAAAAACTATTAAATGAGATCTCAACTTTAGATGATAGTGTAACAGTTCAAATTGATGAACCAATCTTTGTAAAAGACAATGAACCAAAAGTATTAAGTCTAATAAAACCTGTATATGATATATTAGGAAATATAAGTGACAATTTAAAAATTGTTGTTACAACATATTTTGAACACTCAAATGAAGCTACAAAAGTTTTAACAAAAACTCCTATTTGGGGAATTGGACTTGATTTTTTATATGGAAAAGATAATACACAAGCTTTAGAAGAGATTGCAAATAGTGGTAAAAAACTTATAGCAGGTGTTGTTGATGGAAGAAATATTTGGAAAAACAATATTCAAAATACTTTAGAGATTTTGGTAAATATAACAAAACATATAAAAAAAGATAATCTACTTATCTCTTCATCTTGCTCACTTCTTCATTCACCTTTAACACTAAAATATGAAGAAAAATTAGATTCATCTATAAAAGAGTGGTTGAGTTTTGCTTATGAAAAACTTCAAGAGATAAATATTATTTCAAAAATATTTTTCCATGGTTTAGAAGCTTTAGATAATAATGAATTAAAAATCTACGAAGAAAATGTAACTGCAAACCATAATAGAAAACACTCTACAGTTATTCACGATAAAGATGTTCAAAATAGAGTAAATAATTTTGATAAGTTTTCAAGGGATGGTAAATATGAAGATAGAATAAAACTTCAAAGAGAGATATTAGCTTATGAAGATTTAGCTACAACTACAATAGGTTCTTTCCCCCAAACACCAGAAGTTAGAAAATCAAGAAGAGATTTCAAAAAAGGTGAAATATCTAAAGAAACATATTTAAAAGATATGAAAGATTATATTGATAATTGCATTGCATTTCAAGAAGAGTGTGGTCTTGAAGTTTTAGTTCATGGAGAACCAGAAAGAAACGATATGGTTGAATATTTTGGGGAACAACTAAAAGGTTATGGATTTTCTCAAAATGGTTGGGTTCAATCTTATGGAAGTAGATGCGTAAAACCACCTTTTATATTTGGAGATATTAGTAGACCAAAACCAATGACTGTTGATTGGATTACATATGCACAAAGTAAAACTTCAAAAATCATGAAAGGGATGTTAACAGGGCCTGTTACTATCCTTAACTGGTCTTTTGTAAGAGATGACCTTCCAAGAAGTGAAGTATCAAAACAAATAGCAGTTGCACTTAGTGATGAGATTGATGACTTACAAAAAGCGGGAATAAAAATCATTCAAGTGGATGAAGCAGCATTTAAAGAGGGTTACCCTTTAAGAACAAACAAAATAAAAGAGTATGAAGATTGGGCAGTTAGAGACTTTAAAATCTCTGTTAGTTCTGCAAAACAAGAGACTCAAATCCATACTCACATGTGCTACAGCGAATTTAATGATATTATTAAAACTATTGAAGCAATGGATGCGGATGTTATCTCAATAGAGACAGCAAGAAGTGGGAATGAGCTTCTTAAAATATTTAAAGAGGTTGGATATAAACAAGAGGTTGGACCTGGTGTTTATGATATTCATAGTCCAAGGGTTCCAAGTGTAGAAGAGATTGTTAAACAAATAAATCTTCTTTTAGAAGTATTACCAAAAGAACAATTATGGATTAATCCAGATTGTGGACTTAAAACAAGAAAATACGAAGAGGTAAAACCAAGTTTGATTAATATGGTAAAAGCAGTAAAACAAATAAGAGAGGAAAGAGAGTAAGGGGCAATGCCCCCTTATCTAAAAAGAGTTTTTATTTATAAAAGTAAAAACTCTTTTTAGATAACATTTCAGGAAATAAAAATGAAAAGTAAAAAAATGATTACATTAAGTGATATAAAAGAAGCAAAAAATAATTTAGAGAATGTTGTAGAAAATACACCATTAACAAGGGCACCCATATTAAGTAAAACTTTTAATAGTGAAATCTATTTAAAAAAAGAAAATTTACAATTAACTGGTAGTTTTAAACTAAGAGGTGCTTTTAACAGAATTGCAAAATTAAGTGAAGAGAAAAGAGCTAAAGGTGTAGTTGCAGCTAGTGCTGGAAACCATGCACAAGGTGTAGCTTTTTCTGCACAATATTTTGGTTGTGAAGCAACTATATTTATGCCAGAAGCAACTCCACTTACTAAAGTTAGTGGAGTTAAATCTTATGGTGCAAATGTTGTTTTAATAGGAGAAAATTTTGATGAAGCCTATGAAGCTTCTATGAAATTTTGTGAAGAACACAATAGTGAATTTATTCACCCTTTTGCAGATGATGAAGTAATAGCAGGACAAGGAACAATATCTTTAGAAGTTTTAGAACAGATTCCAGATTTAAAACAACTGATTGTACCAATTGGTGGTGGTGGTTTAATCTCTGGAGTTGCTATTGCAGCAAAAGCTATTAATCCTGATATTAAAATAATTGGAGTAGTTGCTTCTGGTGCAAGAGGCATGAAAGAATCATACAAATCACAAATGCCAATAGACTCTGTATCAGTTAGAACAATTGCTGATGGGATAGCTGTAAGAGATGTAAACCCAAAACTTTTAGAAATAATTATAGATTATGTAGACCATATAGTTGAAGTAAGTGATAATGAGATAGCAAATGCCATTTTATTTTTATTAGAAAAACATAAACTTGTAGTTGAAGGAGCTGGAGCTGTTTCAACAGCTGCAATTCTACATGAAAAAGTTGAAATTGAAGATTCAAAAGTTTGTGCAGTGATTAGTGGTGGTAATATTGATGTTACTATGCTTTCGCAAATTATTGAAAAAGGTTTAGTTAAATCTTATAGAAAAATGAATCTAATTGTTACTTTAAGAGACAAGCCTGGTTCACTTACAGAATTATCTGAAATATTTAGAGATTGTGGAGCTAACATAGTTCAAATAGATTATGATAGAGATTCGGTAAAACTGGACTTTGGAGAGGCTCATATAACTATTTCTTTAGAAACGAAAGGTGAGGAACACCAAAAAGAGATAAGGGAAAAATTGAAACAAACTGGTTACAGATATAAACAAATATAAATTTTATAGCTAACATTTAGAAAATATTTAGAAAATAAAATATATAATATCTGATATTTTAGTCAAAGAAAGAAATAATAAAAGGAAGACAATGGAAGGAAGACTGTTTACATTCTTAGGTGCAATTGGTGGGCACGGTCAAGAATGGCTTATCTTATCACATTTTGCAATAGTAATTGGAGTTATCTTTTTACTTTCAAGAGCTGCTACTAAAAAAATGCAACTAGTACCAACTGGTTCACAAAATCTTTTAGAAGCATTTATTGGTGGAATTATCAGCATGGGTGCTGATACAATGGGAGAACAAAATGCAAGAAAATATTTACCATTAATTGGTTCATTAGCATTAGTTATTTTCTTTAGTAATATGTTAGGTATTATTCCAGGATTTGAATCTCCAACTGCTAATATTAACTTTACACTTAGTTTAGCTCTAATTGTATTTGTTTACTATAACTATTTAGGTATTAAAAAGAATGGTTTTGTAAATTATTTTAAACACTTTATGGGTCCTATGCCTATACTTGCTCCATTAATGTTCCCAATTGAAATAATTTCTCACTTATCAAGAATTATTTCATTATCATTCAGACTTTTTGGTTCGATAAAAGGTGATGATATGTTTACTATGGTACTTTTAATGTTAGTTCCATGGTTATTACCAATGGCAGGTTTCTTTATGTTAACTGCATTTGGATTCTTACAAGCATTTATTTTCAGTATTCTTACTTATGTATATATTGCTGGATCTATTATGATGGAAGAAGAAGGTCACTAAAACTTTTTTGACTTTCAAAAAGGGGAAAGATTTTTCTTTCCCCTTTTTTTATGCCCTATTTTTAATAAAAACTATAATAAAATCTCTAAAATATTTAATTTAGGGGTTAACAAATGGATAAAGATTTTATTAGTTATTTAATAACTGATCCAAAATACTATTCGAACAATCCAACACTTTTCAAAAAAAATTTAGAAAAAATATTAAAATCTAAAGATGTTAATATAGCTTGCTTTAGAGATAAAGAATCAGAAAATATAGAAGAGTTAGCTTCAATATTTGTAAAAGTTTGTAAAGATAACAATATAGAAAAAGTTTTAATCAATAGTAATATTGAATTAGCTTATAAACTTGGTGCAAATGGGGTTCACCTAAATTCAAGTCAATTTGATAAAATAAAAGAAGCAAAAAATTTAGATCTTTACACAATAATCTCTTGTCACAACTACAAAGAACTTGATTTGGCATTAAGATTTCATGTAAATGCAGTAACATATTCCCCTATTTTTAACACCCCAAATAAAGGTGAACCAAAAGGTATAAGTAACTTAAAAGAAGTAGTTAAAATATATGAAGATTTAAATATAATAGCTTTGGGTGGGATTATTACAGACACTCAAATAGAAGAGATAAAAAAAGCAAAAGCTTTTGGTTTCGCTTCTATTAGGTATTTTATATAAGTTTTTTTAAAATAGCTTCATTCTCTTTTAAATATATAATAAAAGTAAAAACTTTTTTGCCACCTGAAATCTCTTCTATGGCTTTCTTATAAGTTTTTACTTGTATCTCATGTTCTGGTAATTCATTTTGGGTAGTCTTATAATCAAAGATATAATAGGTATCATCTTTTATAGCTAATAAATCAATTATTTTTAACTCTTTATTATAAAGTAAAGATTGTTCTTTATTAAAATAAGCACCCTTAACTATATCCTGAAACTCTTTATGTTGAAGTAGATAGTTTATCCTTTTTTCTATACTAATAAAATCTTTATCAACTAAGTAGCTAGAATATCTATTTTTTGTAAGATTTAATGCGTATTTTAATGATGCTGTATTAAACTCATCCATCATCTCAAGGCAATAGTGTGTAGCTATTCCATAATATCTTGAATATAAAGAATACTCTTTATCTTCGTCATCTTTTTTTATTGGTTTATCTTGTAAACCTAAATTTAAAGGTTTATATACAACTTTTTCATTTTTTTCGTAATTTTTCGTTTTATTATCACTAATTTGAATCTCACCAATTTGACTTTTAACTAAATCTATAAGATTAAAAACTGAACTTTTATGATTTTTTTTATGAACAATAAGATTCTTTTTTGCTCTAGTTAAAGCAACATATAAGATATTTAATTCATCTTCAAAATTAAGTGCTTTTTCTTTCTCTAATGCTTTTTTATACTCTTCATTATAGTTTTCTAAACCAGATATTTTATAATAGATATTTTTTAGATTTACCTCGTCATACTCAAAAAGTAAAGAACTTTTATCAGCATTTTTTTGTTTAATTCTATCAAGTAGTAAAACTGTATGAAACTCTAAACCTTTTGACTTAAAAATTGTAAGTATTTGTAATCCAATTTGCTCCGAGTTTTCTATTGAAGCATCTAACTTATCAATTTCATATATAAAATCAATAATATTTTTATACTGATTACTTAATTCAATTAGTCTTATTACATTGTCATCAACTATATTTAAGAGATTTGAAATATTATATAATACCTCTTGTAGGCTATATCTTTTTATATCAACTTTTATTTCAAGCTTTGAAGAGGGTTCTTTCCCTAATATTGCATTTACATTCTCTTTATAAATATCTTCTTGGAAATAAAGATATTTAACCATATTTATCAAAGCTTTTACATTTTCTTGATTTATTAACTTTGAAGTCATCTCTGTAGATATTTTTAGACTTGGAAACATCTTTTTTAAATATGAATAGATATTTAATACATCATCATTAGTATAAGTTAATATTGCAATATCATTACTGTTTACACCACTTTGCATTAAAGATGAAATCTTTTTTGCAATATTTACATACTTATCCTCTTCCAATAAAGCCTCATCTTCTAAAACCTCAACAAAGCCATTTTTATGTAATGACATTTGGTCATAATACTCATAAGATGGAAGTTTTGAAAAACTACTATTTACAAAATTCACTATATTTTCACAAGAACGATAATTTGTATTTAAAACCTCAACTTCAACTTGTTTATTTGATTTTAATACATAATCAAAAAGCTCTCTTTTCCCACCTCTAAATCTATAAATAGACTGCTTTGTATCTCCAACATAAAAGAAAGTTTTAAATTCGTTTGAAGACAATATCTCTTCGATTAAAGGTTGCAAAATTTTATATTGCAATAAAGAGGTATCTTGAAACTCATCGATTAAGATATGTGAAAACTTTGAGTCTAATCTAAAATATAAAAAATCTTTATCTATTCTTTTAGAAAGTAATTCATATGTTAAATTTGAAATATCACTAAAGTGCAAATAGTTTTTTGATTTATTATATTTAAATTTATACTCTTTAAATAATTTATATAATTCAAAGAGCTTACTAATACTATAACCAGCTCTAATCTTATAATATATTGCCATCTCTTTTTTAACATTTAAAAAGAAAGTTTCAAGTAAATCATTTGCACATTTTTTAAAATAAGAAAACTCAAATACACTATCTTTGCTAAGCCAAGTTTTCCCTTTCGACATTAACTCTTCAAAGCTTTCAAAAGCAACAGCATTTTTTGCACTATTGGAAGCTTGCGGGCAGTTTAATATAAACTCTTTTATTTTTAATGCTTCCCCAAGTACATTTTTTTTCTGTACACCTAATAAACTTGCATCAATATTTACGGTTTCTATCTCTTCATTTTTTTCTAAAAGATTTTGAAATATCTCAAAAAGTGAATTATATTTTTTCTTCTCATATATTTGAAAGTCAACTAATTTGTCAAAATCTTCTAAAGATAAAGATTCCAAAAACCTAATACTTAAGCTCTCAATATCATCCTCTTTTATTTCAAAATCATCACTAATACCAATATATCCACAAAATTCTCTTAGTATCATATTTATAAATTTATCAATAGTAAAAATTGACAAACTTGCATTTGTATAATTATTTATTAATTTATCTTTTTTTTCTAAGATATTCTCTTTTGATAACCCAGACTCTCTTGAAATCTCTTCTAAATACGCTTTATCACTACCTAAATTAAGAAGAGTATTATAAATCCTCTCACTCATCTCATTAGCAGCTTTATTAGTAAAGGTAAGAGTTAGTATCTCTTTAGGTTTTGCGTTTAATAATAGTAGGGAAATATATCTTACTGTCAAGGCAAAAGTTTTCCCACTTCCTGCACTTGCTTTTAATGCTAAAAACTGTTTCATATTGAAATAATACATTATTAAAATTAATTTTTCCAATAAATTAACTTAAGATTAACTTTAATTAAATTTTTTATTGATATAATAAATCTATTTTTAAATTATGAGTAATATTCAATGAAAACAAAAAACAAAATTATCTTATTAGTTATTTCAATTATAAGTTTTATGTTTATCCTTATAATTGCAGATATGGTATATAACTTTAGAGAATATGGTATTAAATCCATTGATGATAAAGCACATGCCATTGCAAAAACTGTTGAACACTCTTTAACTTCACAAATGGTTTCTGGTGTTATCGATGATAGAGAATTATTTTTAAGCCAATTAAAAAACATTCCAAATATTGATAAAATCTGGTTAAGTAGAGGTCAAAAAGTTATTGAACTTTATGGTGTTGGTTTACTTAACGAACATGTAAAAGATAACATTGATGAAGAGGTATTACGTACAGGTAAAACAAAAAGAGTTATAGATGAAAATATTTTTTCTGAGAGTAATTATAGAATTACAATCCCTTATAATGCTACAAGCACAGGTAAAATCAATTGTATCTCATGTCATAGTAATGCTCAAGAAGGTGATACCTTAGGTGCAATTACTATTCAGATGTCAATTGATGAATCTAAGCAAGTAGGTATAAAAACTATGACAAATACCATTACAATTGCATTAATACTTATGATAGTAATTATTTTCATATTAAATATAATAATATCTCCATTTTTAAGTCTTTTTGATTCAATTAGAAAAGTTATGAATAAAGCTCAAAAAGGTGATTATTCATATCGTATTATTGGAGTTAAAGGTAAAGAATCAGAAGATGTATCTACTTGGATTAATGGATTTTTGGAAAAACTAGAGATTACTTTAGATTCTATTGATGCTAAGATATCTATTTTTCTTTCAGAAAACCAAAGAAAAATAGATAAAGATCATTTAATAAATGTAAAAAATACAGTTGAAAGACTTTCAGATGTTTATAAATTTAGAAAAACAATCGAATATGATGAAACTATAGACCAAGTTTATGATAGATTAGCCCAAATTATCAAAGATAAAACTGGTATAGAAAATTTTAACTTTTTTGAAGCAAATACAGTTAATGGTGAGATTACAGTAGTACATAAAGAAAAAAATATTTTTTGTAATATTTTTGAAGAGGGTTGTAGAGCAGATAGAACAAATACAATGATTGATTCTACGCAGTTTAAAGATATATGCCCAGCCTGTCACTCATGTGAAAAATACAACTACTTTTGTATTCCTTATTCTATTTCAAATGAGTTAGACCTTATTATCTCAATATTCACAGAGAGTGAAAAAGAGGTTAAAAGAGTACAAAATCTAACTCCATATATTCAAGATTATGTAGATGTTGCAAAAACTGTAATAGTAAGTAAAAAATTAATGCACATACTAGAAAAAAATGCACAAACAGATGCATTAACAGGACTTTTTAACAGAAAATATTTAGAAGATATAATTCCAAAAATAACTGCTCAAACAAATAGATTAAAAGTTGAATATGGTATTTTGATGTTAGATATTGATTTCTTTAAAATTATCAATGATACTTATGGGCATGAGATTGGAGATAATGCGATAAAAATAGTTGCTGAAATTTTAAATCAAAATATTAGGGAATCAGATATTGCTATAAGATATGGTGGAGAGGAATTTATGATTCTTCTATATAATTGTGATGAAAAATCGATTATAGAAGTAGCTCAAAAAATCAGAATGAATTTTTCAAAAGCAGAAATTCCAACTGGTGGAATAACCACAGTTAGAAAAACTTTAAGTATTGGTGTATCTATGTATCCTAAAGATACTGATGATATAAAAGAAGCAATTAGATTTGCTGATTTAGCCCTCTATAAAGCAAAAAACAATGGAAGAAATACAGTAGTTAGATTTACAAAATCTATATTTGTACTTCAAAATAAATCTAAGTAAATTTTAGATATAATCGCCCTTTCTAAAATAGTACTAGGATTTTCTATGCAAAAAAAACAACATAAAGTACAAACGTTACTAGACGCTATTCCACATATAAAAAAGTTTTATGGAAAAACTATTGTGATTAAATATGGTGGTTCGGCACAAACAAGCCCCGAATTAAAAGAAAAGTTTGCTGAAGATATTGTTCTTCTATCACTTGTAGGTATTAAACCTATTATTGTTCATGGTGGTGGAGCAAGAATTTCAGAACTTTTAGATAAATTAGAGATTCATTCTGAGTTTGTAGATGGACATAGAGTTACTTCTGAAGATACAATGAGAGTTGTTGAAATGGTTCTTTCTGGAGAAATAAATAAAAATATAACTTCTCTTTTAAATTATCATGGTGCAAAAGCCATTGGTATTTCTGGAAAAGATTCAGCAATAATAAAAGCAACTCCAAAAGAAAATGGTAAATTTGGTTACACAGGGGTTATCACTGAAGTAAATGGTGGAATGATTAACAATCTTATAAAAGAGGGTTTTATTCCAGTAATTGCTCCAATAGCAGATAGTGCAGAGCCAAATCATCCTGGATATAATATCAACGCAGATGTGGCTGCTTCAAAAATAGCCCAAGCTGTAAATGCACAAAAAGTTTTATTTTTAACTGATACTGTTGGTGTATTAGATAAAGAGGGAAATCTACTTAATTCATTGGATAAAAAAGATGTCCAAGGGTATAAAGATAATGGTACTATAGCTGGAGGTATGATCCCAAAAGTTGATTCATGTATAGATGCAATTTATAACGGTGTAAATAAAGCTCATATTATCGATGGAAGAGTTGAGCACTCTATTTTATTAGAACTATTTACTAGTGATGGTGTAGGAACACAATTTTTAAGAAAAGACAATCCAAACAATGGGATTGATATGGAAAAACTTTTAAACGACTAAGGAAAAAAATGAATTTTATTGAAACTAGAGGAAATGATAATAATAGAGCTCAAGAAGTTACTTTTAGTGAAGCAATTTTAAATCCAAGTGCTTCTTTTGGTGGTCTTTATGTACCAAAAGATTTACCTAAATTAGATGACAACTTCATTTTAAATCATCTTAACTCTTCATATAAAGAGTTAGCATATGATATTTTAAAAGCATTTGAGATTGATATTGATGAGGATGAGATAAATAAAGCTTTAGATTTATATGATAAATTTGATGACCCAACAAATCCATGTCCAGTCGTAAAAGTAAAAGATGATCTTTTTGTACATGAACAATATCATGGACCAACAAGAGCTTTCAAAGATATGGCATTACAACCATTTGGTTCTATATTAAGTTCAATAGCAAAAAAGAAAAATGAAAAATATTTAATTCTTGCTGCAACTTCTGGGGATACAGGTCCAGCTGCACTTAATACTTTTAAAAATAAAGAAAATATTCAAGTTGTGTGTCTTTATCCAGATGGTGGTACATCAGATGTACAAAGACTACAAATGGTTTGTGAAGATGGAGAAAATCTAAAAGTAATTGGTATCAAAGGGAACTTTGATGATGCACAAACTGCATTAAAAAATCTACTTGCATCAGAAAGCTTTAAAAAAGAATTAGAAAATGATGGAATAAAACTAAGTGCTGCAAACTCAGTTAACTTTGGAAGAATTATATTTCAAATTATTTATCATTTTTGGTCATATATACAACTTCTAAAACAAGAAGAGATTAAATATGGTGAAAAAATATATTTAGTAGTTCCAAGTGGAAACTTTGGAAATGTTTTAGGTGGTTTTTATGCCATGCAAATGGGAGTACCAGTAGAAAAACTACTTGTTGCTTCAAATGAAAATGATATTCTAACACAATGGATAAATACAGGTATTTATGATATTAGAGATAAAGAATTGAAACTTACGAAATCTCCTGCAATGGATATTTTAAAATCATCAAATATTGAAAGAGTAATATTTTCTATTTGTGGTGCTACTAGAACAAAACAATTAATGGAAGATTTAAATAATAATAAAATATTTAAAATGAATGAAGAAGAAACAGAAAAACTTCAAAAATATTTTTCTGCGATAAACTCTGATGATAAATATGGCGCACAAATTATAAAAGAATTCTTAGATTTAAAATATTTAATGGATCCACATACAGCAACTTGTATAAAAGCTTATCAAAATTTAAAAGAAAAAGATTTAAAAGTGGTTATTTATTCTACAGCTGAGTGGACAAAATTCTCACCAACAGTTCTTCAAGCGTTGCATGAAAATAGCATTTCACACCCAGATAAAGAGGCTTTAGATATTATTTCTAAAGAATATAATGCTAAACTTCCTGAATCAATTAAGGGGTTATTTTCTTCTGAAATAAGACATAAAGTTATTGTTGAAAAAGAAAACATTGAAGAAGAAATTGTGAAATTTATTAGAGATTAATAAATCTCTAATAAGCTCAGCTTATAATTATTGTGTGTAGATAATCTACATTTGCTCTCATAAATTGGCACTTTTTGACCAATATCATTATCTTTTAAGAAAATTATCAATATAATTAACAGATTTAAATTTAAAATAAGGAAGCTAAATGTCTAACGAAACTAATAGACGAGATTTTCTAGGTTATACATTTGCAGCTGTTGCAGCTGTCGGTGGTGCAGCTTCGCTTGTAGGTATGAAACAAGCATGGGATCCACTTCCAAGTGTATTAGCTGGAGGTTTTACGACTGTTGAACTTAGTGGAATAAAAGCTGGTGAGCCGATTGTAGTTACATGGAGAGGTAAGCCAATATTTATTCTTAAAAAAACTCCTGAAATGGAAGATAACAAAAGAGATCTAGTTGTTAATGGTGAAAGATTTACTGTTGCAATTGGATTATGTACTCACTTAGGTTGTATTCCTGCATGGAAAAAAGATAAATGGAAATGTGCATGTCACGGTGGTGAATTTAACCCTAGTGCAGAGCAAGTATTTGGTCCTCCTCCAAGACCGCTTGATTTACCACCTTTCAGTGTAAAAGGTACAGAAATTGTTCTTGGGGAAGAGGGTCCTGAGTACAAAAAAATCGCAACAGCGATGATGGCATAAGGAGAAGAGTATGGCAAAGATTACTAAAGCTAACTCTGTTGGAGAGTGGTTAGACCAAAGATTAAACACTACTACATTTAATAAAGTAATGATGACAGAATACTGGATTCCAAAAGATATTAACTTCTTATGGGCGATGGGTGTTCTTTTAGCAACTACTTTTGGTATCCTTATTATTTCTGGTATCTTCTTAATGATGTATTATAAACCAGATGTAAATTTAGCATTTGATTCTGTTAACTATACAATTATGCAAGAGGTTGCATTTGGATGGTTATTTAGACATATGCATGGTGTAGCAGCTTCGGTTGTATTCTTAATTATCTATATTCACATGTTTACAGGTATCTATTATGGTTCTTATAAACAAGGTAGAGAGATGATTTGGATTTCTGGTATGTTATTATTTATGACATTCTCAGCTGCTGGATTCTCAGGATATATGTTACCATGGGGACAAATGTCTTACTGGGCTGCTATGGTAATTACTAACCTTTTTGGTGGTGTTCCAGTTATTGGTGATGCACTTGTTGTGTGGATTAGAGGTGACTTTAACGTTGCTGATGCTACATTAACAAGATTCTTTATGTTACACGTATTCTTATTACCAATTGTAATTATGGGTCTTATAGGATTACATTTCTATACATTAAGAATTCCTCATGTTAATAACCAAACTTCTGAAGATATAGATTATGATGCAGAAGCAGAAAAATATCTAAGTGGAAATAAAAAAGAGTCAAAAGTTATTCCTTTCTGGCCAATTTTTATCTCTAAAGATTTAGCTGTATTAGGTATCTTCTTAATTTTCTATTTCTATTTAGTATTCTTCCATTATAATTTTGCAATGGATCCAGTTAACTTCGATCCAGCTGATAACATGGTTACTCCTGCACATATTTATCCAGAATGGTATTTCTTATGGTCGTATGAAGTGTTAAGAGGATTCTTCTTTGATGTTGGTCCAATTAAAGCATTTGATATTGGTCTTGCTGCATTTGGATTTGCAAATGCAATTTTCCTAGTATTACCTTGGTTAGATAGAGATACAAAAATTTTACCAGCACACAAAAGACCTGCTTTCTTTGTATGGTTCTGGATTTTAATGGTTGACTTAATAATATTAACAATTTGGGGTAAATTACCTCCAACAGGAACAAACGCATGGATTGGATTCTTTGCTGCTACGGCATTTATCCTATTATTTGTGATACTTCCAATTGTTACAAAAATTGACGTTAAAAAGAGAGGTGAGTAATGAGAGAATTAAAAATATTAGCTGTAGTAGTTGTATTAACACTTGTTACTTACTGGGGTGTTGAACCATTTGCACACTCACAAATGCACCCACATGTTGAGGCACCTGATTATACATTTGAAGATGTACAAGCAGATATTACTGATGTAAAAGCCTTAACAGGGAATGCTGAAAATGGTGCTATATTAGTACAAACAAACTGTACAGCTTGTCACTCAATTGAAGCACAAGGGTTTCCTCAAATTATGGATGATGCTAGTTCAGCTGCAGCTTATGGCGTAGTTCCACCTGATTTAGGAACATCAGGTAAACTTTATAATCCTGATTATCTAGCTGCATTTATTAAAGATCCAGCAAAAGCTTCTAAAACTTCGCATAAATTTGTTGATGGGAAAGTTCATCCAATGCCAGGTTATGGTTGGATGCAACCTCAAGAGATTGCTGATATGGTAGCTTACTTACAATCTATTGCTCCAAAAGAGATGACAGACAAAGAAGTATTCAAAGATGCTTGTCAAAGATGTCATGGTATTAAATATGGAGATATGAAAAATGGTACAATGAGTGCAAAAACTCCAGTTGAAAATATCAAAGCATATATGGGGAAAATTCCACCAGATTTATCTCAATACATTAGATCTAGAGGTGCAGAATATATTCATGAATTTGTAAATGATCCACAAAAACATTTAGAGGGTACAGCTATGCCTAGAGTTGGTTTAACTCATGATGCTGAAAAACAAGTTGTATCTTATATGGAAAAAGTTGGAGATTCTAAGAAACAAGAAAGAGAAGAATTAGGACCAAAATTCTTAATTTACTTAGTAATTTTTGCAATCTTTGCATGGTTATGGAAAGCAAGTAAATGGAGAGAAGTTCATTAAGAACTTCTTCTCTTAAAAAATATCTAGGGGAAAAAATGAAATTTATAAATATTTTAACTGCTGCAGCTTTAACGATTTCAGTTGCATCTGCTCAAGATGATGTTATGCAAAAATCTATGTCAATTATGGAAGAGGGAATGACTCAAATCCAAAAAGGATTTTTAAATAACAATGTTGAATTAATTAAAAGTGGTGCTAAGTTAGTAAAAGAAGGTAATAAACTATTCTCTAACAAAAACATTATCACTGTATATTTACCAGAAAATAAAAAACATATGGTTAATGTTGCTGAAAATGCTGCAAAAAGAATTGAACTTGATGTAAGTGTTTTAGAACTTAACTTAGAAGAAAAAGCATATATTAATGCTGCAAATGCATACTCAGATGTATTAAATGCATGTGCTAGATGCCACTCTATTGTTAGAAGTTGGTAACTAAATTAAAAGTAGAGATTAACTCTACTTTTATATCAATATTTTTGAAACTGCTGAGATTGCAGCTGTTTCACTTTTTAAAATCAAATTAGATTTAAAACCAATTACTTTTTCTCTATTAAACTTATCTCTTTCAAAATTTGAAAAACCACCTTCACAACCAAGTATTATTGTCTCTATATTTCCACTCACTTCATCAATTGATTTTTTTGAAAAATCTAAAATATAAGATTCTGGATTCTCATTTAAAAATTCATCTAATGAAGATTTTTCCTCTAATTTTATAATTGAACTTCTTCCACATTGAGAAGATGAATTTATTAATATTTTGTTTAATTTATCAAAATTGATTTTAAAATTCTTTTGAGAATATTCACAATATATAAAAGTGATTTTATCAAGACCTAATTCGTTTAAAGAAGCTATAGATTTTTCAATAGTTTTAGGGTCAACAACACACCAAGCAAGATGAAGTTTATTACTATTCTCGACGATTTTTTCTTCACTAGATTCTAAAGTTAAAAAAGCCTTTTTTCTATCAATAGAAATAATTTTGTAAAAATAGATAATATTGTCTAATAGATTTCTAAAAGGTATAGTTTCATCTACTTTATGTCTTCTAGCTTTTATTAAATATTTATATAAATCATCTATTATTTCAATATTTTGTTCCCCTGCTTTTTCATGAAAAGAAAACTGCATTAAAATACCTTACTTATTATATATACTAAAATTAAAACTGCAATCTCAATAGTATAAATCTTTTTAGCATAAGTTCTAAATTCTTCTTGAAGCTTTGTATCAGTAGATTTAATAACTCTCATCTTTTTATATCTTTTAATCTCAATTACCATCAAAAATATTGAAGTAGGTATCATAAGAGCTATTGTTACTGAAAAAGTATTTGCATAAGCTGCAATAATAGCTCCTGTATACATAACAATAGCATTTGAAAGATGATAAATAGGAGTCATAAACTTTAATCTTTTTGCTAATTTAATATGTTTATTTATACTTAAAACAGAATATAAATTAAAAAACATAATTAATAAAAAAACATATATAGCATAAACGTGTGTTACTACAGCACTGCCCATCAATTCCATGTTAATCTCACTTTTAAAAAATTTTGGTATTATACCTCAAATGTCATAAGGTGTTAGTAAAAGGATTATTATGGCCATAAATATGGACGAAGTAATAAATATAATAAATAATTTAGAAATAAAAACAAATTTTGAAATACTACCTATTGAAAACTCTATTGGAAGAATATTAGCTCAAACTATTAAAGCCAAAGTATGTTTACCAAAGTTTAATAATTCAGCAATGGATGGATATGCTGTTTTATATGAAGATGGGGGAGAAATACTAGAGATAAAAGATACAATCTTTGCAGGTGATGATAATAAATCACTTTTAGAAAAAGGTACCACTGTAAAAATAATGACAGGTGCACCTACACCAAAAAATTGTACAGCTGTAATTCCCAAAGAAGATTGCAAAATAATTAATGAAACCCAAGTTAAAATCCCAACTAACATTAAAAAGAATCAACATATCAGATTTATAGGTGAAGATATAAATCAAGATGAAATTTTAATCCATAAATATGATGAAATTGATTTTTCAAAAATCACTCTATTAGCTAGCCAAGGTATAAGCCATATAAAAGTTTTTAAAAAACCAAAAATTATAGTTTTTGCTAGTGGTGAAGAGTTAAAACTCCATTATGAAAAAGTTGAAGATTATCAAATATTCAACTCAAATACTCCAACTTTAATAAGTAGATGTTTAGAATTAGGCTGTCAAGTTGACTTTATTGGACAAGCTCATGACTCAATTGATTCAATAAAAGAATTAATTGAAAACTCTACTGATGCTGATTTGATTATAACCTCAGGTGGTGTATCAGTTGGAGATGCAGATTTTACAAAAGATGCTTTTAAAGAATTAAACTGTGAAAATATTTTTGATGGAATAAAAATTAAACCAGGAAAACCTACAGTTTTAGGAAAAATCAAAAATACTTATATATTAAACCTACCAGGTAATCCTTTGGCTAGTGCACTTATTTTTGAACTTTTTGGAAAACTAATTATTCAAAAGCTATTAGGTTCAAATAGAACTTATCATAATTTTATTTTTGCAAAAATAGGTGAAGAATTAAGAAATAAAAAAGGAAGAATCACTATAATTCCAGGCTTTTTTGATGGTGAATATTTTATAAGTGAACAAAAAAGAAGTCCAGGTATGGTTTCTACCCTTTCAAAATGTAATTCAATTATTGTATTAGATGAAAACGTTTCTTTATTAAAAAAAGATTCACCAGTAAAAGTTCTTCCAATTTCATGGAAGTTTTTTGAAAAATATAATAAGGATTTTTTAACAAATGAACAATAAAAAAGCAGTTTGTATATTAAGTGGTGGAATGGACTCAACTTTAGCATCATATATAGCCAAAAATGAAGGTTATGATATTATTGCAGTTCATTTTAACTACGGACAAAGAACAGAAAAAAGAGAGCTTCAAGCTTTTAGAAATATCTGTGAAGATTTAGAAATAAAAGAAAAATATGAGATTGATATTCCATTTTTTTCTCAAATTGGAGCTAGTGCATTAACTGACAAAACTATAGATGTACCAACAGAAGGTGTAAAGCCAGGTGTTCCTATAACATATGTGCCTTTTAGAAATGGTATTTTCTTATCAATTGCTAGTGCAATTGCAGAAAAAGAGGAAGCCCAAGCTCTTTTTATAGGTGTTGTTGAAGAGGATAGTTCAGGGTATCCAGATTGTACAGATTCATTTATATCAAAAATGACAAATGCAATAAATGAAGGTACAAAAGAATCAACAAAACTAGAGATAAAAACACCTTTAGTAAAACTGATGAAAAGTGATATTGTAAAAGAAGCTATAAAGTTAAATGTTCCTTTAGAACACACTTGGTCATGCTATAAAGAAGAGGAAGAAGCTTGTGGAGTTTGTGATTCTTGTAGATTAAGACTTAATGGCTTTAAAGAAGCAAATACAACTGATCCTATACCATATAAGGCATAATTTTGACTTGGAAAATATCTAAATCATTTGACTTTTGTTATGGTCATAGAGTTTGGTCGCAAGAGTTAAATCCAGACTATTCCCTTGACCCATGTTTAAAGTGTCGACATCTACACGGACATCAAGGTAAAATTAAAATATTCCTTGAAGCTAGTGAATTAAAAAATGGTATGGTAACAGATTTCAAACATCTAAATTGGTTTAAACAATTTTTAGATGACGTTTTAGACCATAAATTTATTATTGATATCAATGATCCACTATTTGAAACTTTACTTCCACACTATAAAAAAGATGAGTTATTAGAGTTTGAAGAGGGTTATAAGTTGGTTGATTTAACAAAAATTAAAGATGAGCCAATACATATAAAAGAGATGTATGAGGGTTATGTATTAGTTGATTTTGTACCAACAAGTGAAAATCTTTCAGCATGGTTTTTACAAATAGCCTCAAATAAAATGGAAAAAATTGGTATAAAAGTTGCTAGTGTAGAGTTTGCTGAAACACCAAAAAGCAAAAGCCACGTATATGCTTGAGATAAATGAAATATTTGGACCTACTATTCAAGGTGAAGGAAAACTAGTAGGGACACCTTCAATATTTATACGTTTTGGTAAATGTAATATGAAATGTGTTGGGTTTAATGTTGAATATGAAACTCCAAGTGGTATAAAAAAATGTTCTTGTGATTCATATTATGCAGTTGATACTGCTTTTAAAGAACAATGGCACAAAATGTCAACACAAGATATTATAAAAAAAGTAGAAGAACTAAAGCCTAATTACAATGTTGATATTGTTATTACAGGTGGAGAACCTCTTCTTTATTGGAATAACATAGAATTTCAAAACCTATTAAAATATTACATTGAAAACAATTATAAAATTACAATTGAAACTAATGCTTCTTTGGATATTGAGTTCACAAAAGAGTATCAAAAAAAGATTCTTTTTTCTATGAGTGTGAAACTATCTAACTCTTTGGAACCACTAAAAAAAAGAATAAATAACAATACATTAACAAAAATATTAGAAAATACAAGGGATTCGTATTTAAAATTTGTTATTGACAAAAAATTTATAAAAGAAGATACAAAAGAGATTGACTCTATATTAAATCAAATCCCTAAATCGGAAGTTTATCTTATGCCTAGGGGAGACACTGCTGCACAAATAAATGAAAATAGTGAGTCAGTAATCAATATGGCTATTCAAAAAGGTTTTAAATACTGTGACAGGCTTCATATAAGGGTTTGGGACAATAAAAGAGGTGTTTAGCTAATTGTAGCTATAATGTCTCTTTAAAAGATTATAATTATCAAAAGGATTTAAATGAAATTTACTGGATCTAATGTATTAGTAACAGGTGCAAGTAGAGGAATTGGTGCAGAGATTGCAAAAACTCTTGCTGATTTTGGACTAAAAGTTTGGATTAATTATAGAAGTGGTGCAGAGGCTGCTGAAGCTATTAAAGCTGAGATTGAAGCTAAAGGTGGGAAAGCTGCAATTATAAAAGCCGATGTGACTAAGGAAGATGAATTTAATAATGCAATAAAAACAATCATTGATGCAGATGGTGAAATCTCATACTTAGTAAATAATGCAGGTATCACAAGAGATAAATTAGCTTTAAGAATGTCTGTAGAGGATTTCAATGATGTAATTTCTGCAAACTTAACATCAGCATTTATAGGTTGTAAAGCTGCTCTAAAAAATATGGGTAAAAAAAGATTTGGTTCTATAGTAAATATCTCTTCAATTGTTGGAGAGATGGGAAACCCTGGTCAAACAAACTATTCAGCTAGTAAAGGTGGTTTAAATGCAATGACTAAATCATTTGCAAAAGAGGCAGCTGCAAGAGGTATTAGATATAATGCAGTAACTCCTGGTTTTATTCAAACAGATATGACTGATGAATTAAAAGATGAAGTTAAAGCAGAATATGAAAAAAATATTCCTTTAAGTAGATTTGGTCAACCAAAAGAGATAGCCGATGCTGTAGCTTTTTTATTGAGTGATCATTCATCATATATTACTGGTGAAATCTTAAAAGTAAATGGTGGATTATACGTTTAAAAAAGATTAATTAAATCTTTTTGTGATATAATTTGGCGATAATTTTATTAAAGGAAAAAAATATGGCATTATTAGATGATGTAAAAGAAGTAGTAGTTGAGCAACTTGATTGTGATCCAGCTGAAGTTAAAGAGGAATCAAAATTCATCGAGGACTTAGGTGCTGACTCTTTAGACGTTGTTGAATTAGTTATGGCTTTAGAAGAAAAGTTCGATATTGAGATCCCTGATGAAGACGCAGAAGGTATTTTAACTGTAGCTGATGCTATTAAATACATCGAAGATAACGCGTAATTTAACGCTTTATTAAAAACAATAAGCCAGTATTTTTTACTGGCTTTTTTTCTATCTTTTTTTTATTTATATTATTGAATTTTTTTTTAAAAATTGAATTATATAAATATTTATTTTGGAGCATATGTGATGAAAAGAGTTGTAATAACTGGTCTTGGTACGATTAATTCTGTAGGACATTGTGTAGAAGATTCTTTTAAAGCTGTTGTTGCAGGTGAATGTGGTGTTGATAAAATTTCACTTTTTGATGCAAGCAATTATTCTGTACAAATAGCAGCTGAAGTTAAAGATTTCGATCCTACTACAGTTATGGATAAAAAAGAGGTAAAAAAAGCTGATAGATTTATTCAATTAGGAATTAAAGCAGCATTAGAAGCAATGATTGACTCTGGATATGTAACAGGTGAAAATAAAAAAGTTGAAGACTCTATAGCAGATAGATTCGGTATCATTTCAGCGTCAGGTATTGGTGGACTATCAACAATTGAAAAAAACTCAGTAGTTTGTGAAACAAGAGGACCAAAAAGAATTTCACCATTTTTTATTCCATCTTCGTTAGTAAATATGCTTGGTGGATTTATTTCAATTGAACATGGTTTAAAAGGACCATCTTTATCTCATGTTACTGCTTGTGCAGCATCAACTCATGCATTAGCTGATGCTGTAAAAACTATTATGACTAATGGTGCAGATAGAATATTAGTTGTAGGTGCAGAAAGTGCTATTTGTGGTGCTGGAGTTGGTGGTTTTGCTGCAATGAAAGCATTATCTACTAGAAATGATGACCCAAAAACTGCTTCTAGACCATTTGATAAAGACAGAGATGGTTTTGTAATGGGAGAAGGTGCTGGAGCATTAGTTGTTGAAGATTTAGATTCTGCATTAGCAAGAGGTGCAAAAATTTATTGTGAGATTATTGGTATTGGTGAGAGTGCAGATGCAAACCATATTACAGCTCCAGTTATGAATGGTCCATTAAGAGCTATGAAAGCTGCTTTAAATATGGCAAAAAATGTAATGGGTGGAGATATTAAAGTTGATTATATAAATACTCATGGTACTTCTACTCCAGTTGGAGATGTAAATGAATCAAAAGCAATAGTTGAACTATTTAATGGAATTGAAAACTGTCCTCCTGTTACTTCAACTAAAGGTCAAATTGGACACTGCTTAGGTGCAGCTGGTGCAATTGAAGCGATATTTGCAATAAAAGCATTAAATGAAGGAATTATTCCTCCAACAATAAACATTAAAAACCAAGATGAAGAGTGTATTTTAAATTATGTACCTGATACAGCAATAGAAGCTGAATTAGACATTGTTATGAGTAACAATTTTGGTTTTGGTGGAACAAATGGCTCAATAATTTTTAAAAAATATAGTAAATAATAGAGCCTAAAAGGGATATTAATTTGGCAACATATTTAGACTTTGAAGATAAAATCAAAAAACTAGAAGAGGATATTACAATTGCAAGGACAAAATCAGATGACCATGCAGCTGAAATATTAGAAAAAAAACTAGAAAAAGAAGTTGAAAAAACATTTAAAAATTTAAACGATTATCAAAAGCTTCAACTTGCACGTCATCCAGATAGACCATATGCTTTAGACTACATTAGAGGTCTAATGACAGATTATTATGAGATTCATGGTGATAGACATTTCAATGATGATAGTGCAATAGTTTGTTATCTAGGTTATATTGGTAAAGAAAAGGTAATGGTTATTGGTGAACAAAAAGGTAGAGGTACAAAGAATAAATTAAAAAGAAACTTTGGTATGCCTAATCCTGAAGGTTATAGAAAAGCTTTAAGAGCAGCAAAAATGGCTGAAAAGTTCAATATTCCAATTTTAATGTTAGTTGACACTCCCGGTGCATATCCAGGTTTAGGAGCGGAAGAGAGAAACCAATCTGAAGCAATTGCTAGAAACCTTTATGAATTTTCTGATTTAACTACACCAACAATCTCTGTTGTTATTGGAGAGGGTGGTTCAGGTGGAGCATTAGCAATATCTGTTGCTGATAAATTAGCAATGATGAGATACTCTGTTTATGCAGTTATTTCACCAGAGGGTTGTAGTGCAATTTTATGGAATGACCCAGCAAAAGTTGAAACTGCTGCTAATGCTTTAAAGATTACAGCTGAAGCTTTAAAAGAACTAGAACTAATTGATGATGTAATAAATGAGCCACTAATTGGTGGTCATAGAAAAAAAGAAGAAGCAATTAAAGCTTTAGGAGATTATTTTTTAACTACTTTAGAGCAATTAAAACAATTAACACCTGCTCAAAGACTTCAAATGAAATATGAAAAACTAATGAATTTAGGAAACTTTCAAGAAGATAAAAAATAAGAGATTTGTAGTTTAACTACAATCTCCTATCTAACTAATTTGCCTACTGGCTCTCCACCCAATATATGAAAATGTAAATGAGGTACTTCTTGTCCTCCATCACTACCAATATTTGTAATCAGTCTATATCCAGATTCTCTTATTCCAAGTTTTGAAACAACTTTATGAATAAATTCAGTCATATTACTCATCACTTTTGGAGGGATTACATCAAAAGAATCATAATGTTCTTTAGGAATAACTAATACATGAATTTTTCTAGCTGGATTAATATCATTAAATGCTAAAAAATTTTCATCTTCAAGTACAGTTTGATTAGGAATTTCACCTTTTACAATTTTACAAAAAATACACATCTATTTTCCTTTACCTAGTTTAAAAAAAATTATAACCAAACTCTAATAAATTTTTAAGTATAATCCCCAAAATTAACAACAAATAAACATATAAAAATCAGGGGAGAAACTAGTAGTGACTGAATGGCTAGAAAAAATAGATAACGCTGATTCACTCCAAGTTTTAGAAAACTTAAGAGTGGAAACATTAGGGAAAAAAGGTGTAATTACTGCACAATTTGCAAAAATGAAGGATATTCCAGGTCCTGAAAAAAAAGATTTTGCAGCAAATTTAAATAAACAAAAAGCACAAATTACAGAAGCTTTAGAGAATAAAAAAATTGTTCTGGAAAAAGAAGCTTTAGAAGCAAAATTAAAAAATGATAAAATAGATGTTACAAGATTTAATAATGAAATAACATCAGGTGCGGTTCACCCTGTAATTGATACAATGGATAGAATTGTTACATATTTTCAAAATCTAAACTTCTCTGTTGAAGAGGGACCATTAGTAGAAGATGATTTTCATAACTTTGAAGCATTAAATCTTCCAAAATACCATCCAGCTAGAGATATGCAAGATACTTTTTATAACAAAGACTTTTCACTTTTAAGAACACATACTTCACCTGTGCAAATTAGAACTATGTTATCGCAGCCAACTCCAATTAGAATGATTGCTCCAGGAACAGTTTTTAGAAGAGATTATGATATTACTCACACTCCAATGTTCCATCAAATTGAAGCATTAGTGGTTGACGATGCAGATAAAATCTCTTTTGCTAACTTAAAACATGTATTAGTAGAATTTTTACATCATATGTTTGGAGAAGTAGATGTTAGATTTAGACCATCTTTTTTCCCTTTTACAGAACCTTCAGCTGAAGTAGATATCTCATGTGTATTTTGTGGTGGAGATGGATGTAGAGTTTGTTCACATACAGGATGGTTAGAGATACTTGGTTGTGGAGTTGTAGACCAAAATGTATTTGATGCAGTTGGATACGAAAATAAATCAGGATACGCATTTGGTCTAGGGATAGAAAGAGTTGCAATGTTAACGCACAATATTGGAGACTTAAGATCTTTATTTGAAAGTGATTTAAGATTATTAGGACAGTTTAAATGATAGTTACAAGAAATTGGTTACAAGAATACGTTGATATTTCCAAAATATCTACAGATGATATCTGTAAAACATTAAACTCTATTGGATTAGAGGTTGATAGTTTAGAACTTCAAAGAGTACCTGCTAAAGTAGTAGTTGGAAAAGTTTTAGAAAAAGAGAAACATCCTGATGCAGATAAACTAAATATCTGCCAAGTTGATATTGGTGGAGAAACTGTTCAAATTGTTTGTGGTGCTAAAAATGTTGATGCTGGACAGTTTGTACCAGTTGCTGTTGTAGGATGTAAACTAGGTGATGATTTTAAAATCAAAAAAGCAAAACTAAGAGGAGTTGAATCAAATGGTATGATTTGTTCATCTACTGAGATTGGTTTAGCTAAATTAAATGATGGAATTTTAGAACTAGATTCTTCAATAGGTGAACTTGTAATTGGTAGAGAATTAAAAGATTACCCACTTTTCAATGATGATGTAATCGAGATAGAATTAACTGCTAATAGAGGTGACTGTTTAAGTATACATGGTGTTGCAAGAGAATTATCTGCATTTTATAATATTCCATTAACGGAACAAGAGTATGGCTTAGAATTAAACAATTTAGGTATAGGTCAAACTTTAGAAGTTGAAAGTACAAATGAAATTGATAGCAAATATATTTATAAAGTTGCTGCACTAGAAGATTTCAAACTTCCTTTAGTATATAAACTAAGAGTTGGTATTATAGATAAATTTGAAGAGTGTGATTTAAGAGATATAGTAAATTATGTTACACACGCTACAGGTGTAATTTTAAATGCTTATGCAAAATCTGACTTAAAAACTAAAGATGATAATATCTCAGTTTTAAGTATTAAAAAAGATCCTCAAGGTTTTGATATAGTTGAGGGTGAAGAGCAATTAAGTACGATCTCTATTAATCAAGAAAAAACAAATGATGACAAAAACAGTGAATATATTATTGAGGCAACTTATATTGATCCTGAATTTTTATCAAAAAAAGTTTTTGAAACAAAAAAGAAAACTGGAGATATATATTACAGATCTTCAAGAGGGAGTGAACCATGCCTAGAGTTTGGTATAGATGTTTTCTGTTCACTGATTTCAAAAGCTGGTGGAAAACTTTATAATGGTACAGAAGCTTACAATGATTATAATGAAAAACATACTTTAGATGTAAATGTAAATAAAATCAATTCAATTATTGGGCAAGAGATAGAAAAAGCAACAATTGAAAAAATCTTAAGTTCATTAGGTTTTATTGTTAAAGATGTTGCAAATGGTGTACTATCATTACAAATTCCTACATTTAGACATGATATTAAAAATATTGCTGATGTTACAGAAGAGATTGTAAGAATAATTGGTATTGATAATATTAAAGCTAAACCTTTAGCTATTGATGAAGCAAGCAGAGCAAATACTACTTCAATCAATCTAATTAAAAGAAATAAGTTAAGATTTAAAGCTATTGAAAATGGTTTTTATGAAACTGTAACTTATGTATTTGCAGATAAAGAAAAACTTCAAAAATACTCAATTGCTACAGTAAAAGAATCATTAGATATTTTAAATCCTATTGTAAAAGAGTTAGATACATTTAGAACTACAATAAGTTTAAATCTTATAGAAGCATGTTCAAATAATATGAAACTTGGATTTAAATCAGCAGCATTTTTTGAAATTGGAAAAGTGTTTGATATAAATAGAGTTGAAAAGAGCGTAATATCTTTTATCTTTAGTGGACAAAAAGAACTTGAGTCTTTCTTTAATGCAGGTAAACCACAAAATATTGAATTTTTTGAATTTGCAAAAAAAGTTTTAAATACAGTTGGAAAGTTTGATTTAGAACCAATGACAAAATTACCAAATGATTTAGTTCATCCATATCAAAATGCTTCAGTTATAATTGATGGTGAAAAGGTAGGATTTATCTCTAAACTACACCCTAGTGTCGCAGATGATTATGATTTAAGTGATACTTTTATTGCAGAGATTGAATTTGATAAGATTTGTAACGAATTAACAAAAGTTGATGCATACTCTAAATTTCAAGCATCAAAAAAAGATTTAAGTATAATTGTTCCTAAAAATATGGAATATAGTGAAATCAAAAAAACAATAAACTCAATTGGTGATAAAAATATAAAACAATTTAATCTAATTGATATTTATAGTGATGAAAAACTTAGAGATAAAGAGAGTTTAACAATTAGATTTGTTTTACAAAACAATGATAAGACATTAGAAGAAGAAGATATAACTTCTTCTATGAATAATATTTTAGAAGCATTAAATGAAAAACTTGGAATTGGATTAAGAGACTAAGAGGATAAAATGGAAAATTTCAACATAGAAAAATTAGTTAAGCCCTTTGATATAGAGATAGATTCTATTGCAAGTGATAAATCTATTTCTCATAGATGTGCAATGTTTTCGATATTTTCAGACAAAACATCACACATAAACAACTTTTTAACAGCTGAAGATACTTTAAACTCTTTAAGTATTGTAGAGCAACTTGGAGCGAAAGTTGTTAGAGATGGAAAATATGTTGAAATTACTCCAACAAAAGAATTAAAAGAACCAAAAGATGTTTTAGACTGTGGAAATGCAGGAACTGGAATGAGATTGTTTTGTGGACTTTTAGCTTCTATAGATGGAGCTTTTACTTTAACAGGTGATAAATACCTTAGAGAAAGACCAATGAAAAGAGTAGCTGTTCCTTTAAGAAGTATTGGTGCAAATATTGATGGTCGAGATAATGGAAATAAAGCTCCACTTTTTATACGAGGAGTTAAAGAACTCAAACCTTTTGTATATACTTCTCCTGTAGATTCTGCCCAAGTTAAATCAGCTATGATTTTAGCAGCATTAAGAGCTACAGGAGTATCAAAATATAAAGAGAATGAACTTACACGTGACCATACAGAAAGAATGCTAAAAGGTATGGGAGCAAAAATCGAAACTGATAAAGAGGGATTTATAAATATTCATCCTCTAAAGGGACATTTAAAACCTCTAAATATTACAGTTCCCACTGATCCTAGTTCTGCATTTTTCTTTGCTGTTGCAGCTGCAATTACACCTAATAGTAGAGTATTACTAAAAAATGTAAGTTTAAATCCTACAAGAATTGGTGCATATAAAATTTTACAAAAAATGGGTACCCAGATAAACTTTATTGAAAAAGAAAATATTTATGAACCTATTGGGGATATTGAAGTTAAATACAATGAGTTAAAAGGTGTAGTTGTTGAAGAACATATCTCTTGGTTAATTGATGAGTTACCTGCTTTATCTATTGCAATGAGCTTAGCAAAAGGTAAATCAATAGTTAAAAATGCTGCCGAATTAAGAGTAAAAGAATCAGATAGAATTAAATCTGTCGTGTCAAATTTAGAAAAATGTGGTGTAGAATATACTGAGTTTGAAGATGGTTATGAAATAATTGGTGGGAGTTTAAATAGAGCAAGTATAAACTCTCATGGTGACCATAGAATTGCAATGAGTTTTTCAATTGCAGGATTGATTTGTGGAATGGATATCGAAGATGTAGATTGTATTTTAACTTCATTTCCAAACTTTAAAGAGATTCTAGACTCACTTAGAAATTAAAAGTAATATAGATTATTTATTTTTAAATTTACTTCTTTAAATAGAATCAGATTTTAAAAAAGTAAATATAAATACCCAAAATATTGGGACTAGTTAAGGATAAGGAATGAAAGTAAAATTAGCTTCTAGCTATGGCTTTTGCTTTGGAGTAAAAAGAGCAATAAAAATTGCAGAAGGTTATGAAAACTCTGCAACAATGGGACCATTAATACATAATCAAAATGAGATAGATAGATTAAAAAATGATTATAATGTTGGTTTATATGAAAATCTTTCTGATGTAAAACCTGATGATACTGTAATTATTAGAACACATGGTATTCCCAAAAATGATTTAAAAGAATTAAAAAAAAGAAGTGAAAAAGTTATTAATGCAACTTGTCCTTTTGTTACAACTCCTCAACAAAATGTTAAAAAAATGTCTGAAGAAAACTATTCAATTTTAATCTTTGGAGATGAAAATCATCCTGAAGTAAAAGGTGTGAAATCTTATGGAAAAGATGAAGGTGATGTTCATGTTGTTTTATCTAAAGATGAATTAAAAAATATAAAATTTAAATATGACAAAATTGCTACAGTTGCTCAAACAACAAGAAAAAAAGAGATTTATTTAGAGATTGTAAATGAACTTATTTTAAAAAATAAAGAAGTTAGAGTATTTAATACCATTTGTGATGCAACATTTGAAAATCAGGATGCCGCAAGAGAGCTATCAAAAGAGGTTGATGTAATGGTTGTTATTGGTGGGAAAAACTCTTCAAATACAAAACAACTTCATTCAATCTGCTTAGAAAATTGTAAGGATTCTTACCTAATAGAAAATGTAAGCGAAATAGAATCAAAATGGTTTCAAAATAAAAATTTATGCGGTATAACAGCCGGTGCTTCAACCCCTGATTGGATTATTCAACAAGTAGTAGAAAGTATAGAAAAAATATAAACTTTCTACTTTAAGTAAACTTTCGATATAATCATCACCATTTAATAAAAAACGGTTAATACGAAGGAATAAAATGGGTATCGATGATATAGAACTAGGTGAAGACTTTGATTTTGCACAAATGCTAGAAGAGTCTTTTGAGAATGCTGAAAATAACTCTGTAGTTGATGGTGTAATTGTTGAAATTACTGGTGATAGTGTACTTGTTGACGTTGGTCAAAAGATTGAAGGAAAACTAAACATCTCTGAAATAACAATCGGTGGTGAAGTTCAATTCAAAGCAGGAGATACAATCCCTGTTATGTTAATGGGTAACAAAGGTGAAAGACCATCTATCTCTTACAAAAAAGTACTTCAAAAAGAAAAATTTGACGCATTTGTAAAAGAGCACGGTGAAAATGTAGAAGACATTACAATTGAAGGTAAAATTATTTCTGTAAAAAACAGAGGTGGTTTCATTATTGAAGATGAAAGTGGCTTAGAGTATTTCATGCCTATGGCTCAATCTTACTTAAAATCTCATGGTGCTGTTGGTAAAAAAGTAAAAGCAAAAGTTTTAAAAGTTAATTCTGCACAAAACTCTATTATAGTTTCAAGAAAAAAACTTATTGAAGAATCTAAGTTACAAAAAGATTCAAAAGTAAATGAAATCTTAGAAAAAAATGAGCCAGTAAATGGTATCGTTAAAAAAATCACATCTTATGGTATGTTTATTGATTTAGGTGGAATTGATGGTTTAGTAAACTACAATGAAATCTCTTACAAAGGGCCTGTTAACCCTGCAAACTATTATAACGAAGGTGATGAAGTTTCTGTTGTAGTACTATCTTATGACAAAACTAAACAACATTTATCTTTATCAATTAAAGCTGCTCTTGCTAATCCATGGGAAGAGATTAAAGATGAATTAGAAGTTGGTGATACAATTACTGTTACAGTTTCTAACTTTGAATCTTATGGTGCATTTGTTGACTTAGGAAATGATATTGAAGGTTTATTACATATTTCTGAAATTTCATGGAACAAAAATCTTAAAAATCCAAAAGACCTATTAACTTTAGGTGAAGAGATTAATGTTGAAGTTATTGAACTAGATGTAAATAAAAAAAGATTAAGAGTTTCTCTTAAAAACTTACAAGAAAAACCATTTGCTAAATTTATGAAAGAAAACAAAGTTGGTGATGTTGTAAAAGGAAAAGTTGCAACATTAACTGATTTTGGTGCATTCGTAACTATTGGTGATGTAGATGGTTTATTACATAACGAAGAAGCATCTTGGGAATCAAATGCAAAATGTAAATCACTTTATAAAAAAGGTGATGAAGTAGAAGTTAAAATTATTAAAATTGATAGAGAGAAAGAAAATATCTCATTATCAGTAAAAGAGATTTCTGATTCACCAGCAAAAAGCTTCCAAAATGAACATAAAATGGGTGATATTGTAAAAGGGCCTGTTAAAGATAAAAAAGATTTCGGAATCTTTATAAAACTAGATGATAACTTAGATGGTTTAATTAGAAATGAAGACTTTGGTCCATTAAATGCTGAAGAAGTAAATATTGGAGATGAACTTGAAGCTGTAGTTATCAATATTGATACTAAAAAGAATAGAGTTAGATTATCAGTAAAAAGATTAGAGCAACAACAAGAAAGAGAAGTTTTAAAAGCTGTTAATGATGATAGTTCTATGACTTTAGGTGATCTTTTAAAAGACCAAATGAAATAATTTTAAGGATTAAGAAAAAATGAGTAAACATACAATTGTTGTTTGTGACCATATCCATGAAGATGGACTAAATATTTTACAAAATACAGAAGATGTAAACTATGTATATGCAGCTGACATCGACAAAGTATCTTTATTAGACGTAATTAAAGATGCTGATGTTGCTATTACTAGATCTTCAACAGATGTAGATGAGAAGTTTTTATCTGCTGCAACAAATTTGAAAGCAATTATCAGAGCTGGTGTTGGTTATGATAATGTTGATATGGAAGGTTGTAGCAAAAGAGGTATTATTGCTATGAATGTTCCAACTGCTAATACTATTGCAGCTGTTGAATTAACTATGGCTCACATGCTCTCTTGTATGAGAAAATTTCCTTATGCTCATAACCAACTTAAAAATGATAGAATCTGGAAAAGAGAAGATTGGTATGGTAATGAACTTTATGGTAAAAAATTAGGTATTATTGGATTTGGTAATATTGGTCATAGAGTTGGATTAAGAGCTAAAAGTTTTGAGATGGATGTAGTTGCATATGACCCTTATATTCCATCAACTAAAGCTACAGACTTAGGAATTTCTTATACAACTAATTTTGATGATATTTTATCTTGTGACATTATTACAATACACACACCAAAAAATAAAGAAACTATCGATATGATTGGTGAAGAAGAGATTGCAAAAATGAAAGATGGTGTGATTTTAATAAACTGCGCAAGAGGTGGTTTATATAATGAAGATGCACTATATAACAATCTAAAATCTGGAAAAATTGCAATGGCAGGTATTGATGTTTTCAAAAAAGAACCTGCAATAGATAATAAACTATTAGATTTACCAAACATAACTGTAACAGCTCACTTAGGAGCAAATACAAAAGAGTCTCAGAAAAAAATCGCAGTACAAGCTGCTGAAAATGCAATAGAATCTGCAAGAGGAATTTCATATCCAAATGCCTTAAATCTACCAATTGATGAAACAAAAATTCCTTCTTTTGTTAAACCATATATAGAATTAACTCAAAAAATTGCATTCCTTTCAGCACAATTAGATAAATCTCCAATAAGATCTATCTCTGTATGTGCTCAAGGTGATATAACTGAATATTTAGATTCATTAACAACATTTGCAACTGTTGGAGCATTAAGTGTTGCAGCAGGCGATGAAGTTAACTATGTAAATGCTAAATTCTTAGCTGAAGAAAAAGGTATAACTTTTGAAACTTCTGAGATAAAACATACTGTTGGATATAGCAATAAAGTTACTATAAAAATTACAACTGAAAAAAGAGTTAATACAATCTCTGGTACAGTTTTTGATGACAATGTACAAAGAATTGTTGACTTAGATGGTTTTGATTTTGACATTGAACCTAAAGGTAAAATGATTATGATGAGAAATAACGACGTTCCAGGTGTAATTGGTACAGTTGGAAAACTTCTAGGTGACAGAGGAATAAATATCTCTGACTTTAGACTTGCTCGTGGAAAAAACAATGATGCTTTAGCAATTATCTTAGTTGATGATACAATTAAAAGTGATACATTAAAAGAAATTAGTGATATTGAAGCTGCTATTGCAGTTTCTTATGCAGAAATTTAAGGAGTAATTGAAATGGCAAATATTTCAATGAGTGAATTAAAAAAAGGTCTTAAAATTGAGATCGATGGTGTTCCTTATAAAATTACTGAATACCAACATGTAAAGCCTGGGAAAGGTGCAGCATTTGTTAGATGTAAAATCAAATCATTCCTTAATGGAAAAGTTATTGAAAAAACTTTTCATGCAGGGGATAAATGTACTACACCAGATTTACAACAAAAAACTATGCAATATCTATATGATGATGGTGAAATGTTACAATTTATGGATAATGTATCTTATGAACAAATTGGTTTAACTTATGATCAAGTTGGTGATGCAGAAAAATGGATTATTGATGGGATGAACGTTGATATGATGTTCTTTAACGGTAATGCTATAACTGTTGAGCCACCTGCAGTAGTTGAACTTAAAATTGTTGAAACTCCACCAAACTTTAAAGGTGATTCTCAAGGTGGTAAAAAACCTGCTACTTTAGAATCAGGTGCAGTTGTACAAATTCCATTTCACTTAGTTGAAGATGATGTTATTAAAGTTGATACTAAAACTGGTGAATATCTAGAAAAAGTAAAATAAAACTATAAATCTTTGTCGCTATAAACTGCGATAAAGATTTATTTTCCTCAGTCACTTACACTTGTAAGCTCCATCGTCAAATAAACCTTTCTCTTGTTTCTAACAACAAATATTTATAGTTTTGAAATTTTTAAATACATTATTTTCTTTTTAAGTAAACTATTTTTTCTTTACCTAGTTTATTTTCATGTATAATTTCGAAGTCTTGATCTATCTCATTTAAAGCATTAAGCCCTTTTCTAATCTTTGGACTTATTAGTAGTATAATATAATCTATTCTCTCTTTTAATGTTTCCATTAAAGTGTAAGTTCCCTCAACCATAATAAACTTATAATCTAACAATTTAAATAAATCATCACTTATAATTACATCTCTATTAGGTACTTTAAATAATGGAATATTGTTATCAAATATTTTGTTTTTAGAATAAATAAAGATATTTGGTGCACGACCTACAATATATCTAGCATCTAATGTTGGTTTATCTATTCTTACTGTATTTCCACCTATTAACATTAAATCAATTTTATCTCTTAATGTATGTGTATAAGCCAAGGTCTGATTGGATGATATTTTTCCATCAATACAACCATTTAGCGTCATAGCCATTTTAAAAAATATAAATGACCCACTTGTCCACTTAATAAATGGATATAAAAGCTCATAAGCCTCTTTTTCCATACAACCAATAATTACCTCTATATTTTCATTTATTAAGACTTCTATGCCCCCACTGGCTTCTTTATTAATGTCCTTATGAGCTATGATTACTCTTTTAGGTTTTAACTCTTTTAATAAATTTGCGCAAGCTGGTGTTTTACCTATATGATTACAAGGTTCTAAAGTAACATATACTTCACAATCTTTAAAAAAATTATCATGATTGTTAATTAAATATTCATGAATTTCATGACTTGTTTTTTTCATTTTAATTAAATCATTGGGATACTTTTTCAAATATGCTGCTTTTAATGCATTTACTTCAGCATGAGCAAGTCCTGCCTCTTTATGAGCTTCTATTGAAAGTATTTCACCATTTTTCACCACAACACAACCAACAGCAGGGTTAGGATATGTTAAAAGTTGATATTTCCAAGCTTCATCTATAGCTAATTTCATATAAAAGCTATCATCAATTTTCATTAAGACTGCTTATTAAATAAAAGAAAACTACCAGCTGCAACCATTATAGAACCTGCAGTGTAATTTAATCTTTTTAGAGATTTTTTAGATCTCAATAGTTTTTTAGCTTTATTAGCTAAAATTGATACAAACATCAATCCTATCATTAATGCAATAATTGTTAAAAAAGATACCCAAATAATATCCCTAGCATCTAATGATTTTATATCTAAGAATGTTGGTAAAAAAGCTATATAAAAAAGTATCACTTTTGGATTTGAAGCTGATATAAGAAAACCTTGAATAAAAGCCAATACAAAATCTTTTTTTACGGTCTCATTTTTCTGTGTATCTTCAATCTCTATTGGTGCTGTAAACATTTTATATCCAAGATAAAATAGATATAAAGCACCTAAAATTCTTATTACTTCAAATAAAAAAGCATAGTTGTGTGCAATTGTAGCTAATCCTAGACAGGCAAAAATTAAATAGATTACATCACTTATTGTCATTCCAAAAGCTAAGGGGATACATTGTTTAGAACCAAGTGTCATACCTCTTGCAAGAAGAGCAAATACACCTGGTCCTGGAGTTATTCCAAATATTAATATTGCTAGAAAAAATGTTAAAGAGCTTTCTAAACTCAATTTTTAACCTTTATTACCACTCAAAATAAGTTGAAGCACTAGAGATTTCGTCATAAGTTACAATCTCTTCACCATGTTCAGTTTTAATTTTTACTTCGTTATCATCAGCGGCTATTAATTCACCCTTGATTGTATTTTTCTCAAAATCTTTTAATTTTATTTTCTCACCAAGAGATGATTTAAAATGTTGAGGATTTTTCAGTTTTCTTTCAATTCCTGGAGAACTAACTTCAAGATTGTATTTTCCTTGCATAGGTTCTTCAATATCTAAAATAGGCGAAATCATTCTAGATATTTCAGCACATTTATCCAAAGATATTCCACCTGGCTGTGTTACATATACTCTAAAGATATTGCTATCATTCTCTTTTAAAGAAACTATATCATAAAGTTCAGCGCCACATCCCTTTACAGCTATTTCAATTGATTCTTCTAAATTCATGATTTCTTCTCTTTTTCTATTTGTCTAAATAAATCTTCAATACTTTTTGATGACTCTAAAGATTTATCATTTACAAACTTAAATGTAGGACATTTATACCAACCAGTAGAACTTAAGACATATGATTTTATTCTTCCATTAGCTTTTGTTAGAGCAGATATTATACCTGGCATCTCTTTATCACTAAAATCACTACCATCAAAATATACTGTTGCATCATATTTACCATTTTTACAGTTAACTCCTGTAATAGGTAAAGAACAAATTCTTTCATCACTAAGTGTTGATAATGCTTCAGGAACCAACTCCATAAGAAGTGATTCCGTTCTTTGTAGATTAATACTTTTCAAGATAAGCTCTTTTAGTCGTCAATATGTACTTTCTCTTCAATTTGAATGAATGTTTCAATAAAGTCACCAACTTTAATATCATTGAATTTATCAAACATAATACCACATTCATAACCATTTGCAACCTCTTTAACATCATCTTTAAATCTTTTTAGAGATGAGATTTTACCAGTATAAGTTACAACACCATCTCTAATGATTCTAGCATGTCCACCTCTTACAACTTTACCATCAGTTACAATACAACCAGCAACTGTTCCTACTTTAGGTACTACGAATGTATCCCTAACTTCAGCTTGTCCTGTATTTTCTTCTCTTATAACTGCGCTCATCATACCAGAAAGTGCATCTTTAACATCATCAATTAAGTCATAAATAATTGAATACGTATTAATAGTAATACCATCTGCTTTTGCTTTACTTTTAACTGATCCAGTAGGTCTTACATTAAATCCTAAGATAATACAACCTTCACTAGCACTTGCTAATACTAAATCTGATTCAGTAATTCCACCAACAGCTGCGTGTACAACTTTTACTTTTACTTCTTCATTTTGAATTTTTTCTAATGAACCTTTAATAGCTTCTAAAGAACCAGCCACGTCAGTTTTAATAATTACTGGTAATTGTTTAATTTTACCTTCTGCAATTAATCCACTCATCTCTTCCAGTGAAACTTTAGTAGATTTAGATAGTTCTTTTGCTCTTGCATGCTCTGCTCTTGTTGTAGCAATCTCTCTTGCTTCTTTATCAGAATCCTGTACAACCATAATTGCACCAGCAGCTGGAACATCATTTAATCCTAAGATTGAACCAGTTTCAGAAAGGCCTAACTCTTTTACTGGTTTTCCTAAATCATTTGTTATAGCTTTTACTCTACCGTAAGTTGTATCACAAACAATATTGTCTCCAACTCTTAAAGTACCATTTTGAACAATAACAGTTGCAACAGGACCTCTACCTTTTTCTAAAGAAGATTCAACTACTGATGCCTTTGCTTTTGCTTTTGGATCAGCTTCAAGCTCTAAAATTTCTGCTTGAAGTAAAATATTTTCTAATAAATCATCTATTCCCATACCAGTATGTGCTGATACTCCAATAAACTCAATATCTCCACCCCAATCTACAGGAGTCATTTCTCTTTCTGCCATTTGAGCTTTAACCATATCCATATTTGCAGTTTCTTTATCCATTTTGTTAACTGCAACTATTATAGGACACCCTGAAGCTTTTGCATGTGAGATTACTTCTTCAGTCTGTGGCATTACACCATCATCTGCTGCAACAACTATAATAACAACATCAGTAACATCTGCACCTCTTGCTCTCATAGCTGAGAAAGCGGCATGTCCTGGAGTATCTACAAAAGTGATTTTTTGACCATTTTGTTCAATTGTATATGCTGAAATATGTTGAGTAATTCCACCAGCTTCTGCTGATGCAACTTTCGAACTTCTGATTTTATCTAATAACGAAGTTTTACCATGGTCAACATGTCCCATAATAGTAACCACTGGTGGTCTAGTTACAAAGTTTGATTTATCAATCTCTTCATCTTGATAATCTTCTACATAATTTACATCTTCAAGGGCATCTTTAACAGTAACTTCAATACCAAATTCTTCTCCAAGAATCTCTAATTCATCTTGTTTTAAGAAGTCATTTTTAGTAACCATCATACCTAAACTAAACAATACAGTAATTACTTCTGCTGGAGATTTTCCACAAGCTTCTGCAAATTCATATACTCTGATATCTTCAGGTATAGTTACTTCCGTAATTGTTACCTCTTCTCTAACTTGTTTAATTCTTTTCTTTCTTTTACCTCTTTTTAAACCTTGAGGTCTATTTCCAAAGGCTGCTGGTTTAGAAGCTCTTGATTGGTTTTTATTTTTATCATTATTTTTGTTGTTATTTTGATCTTCAAAAAGTTTTGAAGTATCACTTAATCCCATATCAAGCAATACAACCTCTTCACCAAGTAAAGACTCATCACTTGAAGATTTAAACTCTTCTGTTGATTTTCCATCAAATTCAATAACTTTTCCATGATCATGCGATTTTGCAGGATGTTTTTTCTTTTCTTTTTTCTTTGCTTGTATTTTAGCTTGCTCGGCAGCTGTAGTATTAGATTTTTTTTCTTCTGTTTCATTGCCACCTAAAATTTCACTAAGTGATTTCATCGCTTTTTTAGGTTGAGGACCACCCGAATTAATCTCATTATTTACAGATTTAGAAACTTCCTCTTTAGGTTTTTTCTTTTTAACAATTTTTAAACCTCTTCTTTTTGGAACAATTTTATTTGGAGTTACGCTTTTAACTGGTTTGTCTTTTTTTACTTCAGTCTCATTTTCTGAATTTTCTTCAGCCTTAGAAACTGTATCTGTTGTTTTTGTAACAGGTTCTTCAGAAGCTTCAACTTCTTTTTCTTCTGTTTTAGCAGGCTCTTCATTGCTCTGTTTTTTTACTACTACTTTTTTTGCTTTTACTGGTTTCTTTTTTAACTTACTACTTTTACCAGTCATTATATAGTTTGCTATCTCTTCAGCATCTTCGAATGAAACTGCACTTTGAGGTGATTTAAGTTCAATCCCTAAATCCTTGGCTTTTGTAATTACTTCATTACTACTAGCTCCAGCCTCTTCAGCTATCTCATAAACTCTTACATTATCTGACATGCGTTAATATCTCCTTAAGTTGTCCTAAATAGTCATCTTTGTTTTTACACACTCTGTATAGTGTTTTTTCAAATCTTTTCAAATCTTTTTGATTGTTTTGTGAATTTTCAAAAATAGAAAGACAATCACTACAGATATAAAAACTTCTGCCATTATTATCAAATGGTACAAGTTTCTTATCCTCACATTTTAAACGAAACAAGTCATTTTGAGCAAATTTTCCTCTACAAATGACACAAGTTCGAATGGGTCTTTTTAAAATAGTCAATATTATACCTAAATTTTACTTAATTTAATAGTTTTTTAATATTCCACTGTCACACCAGCATTATCAAAGTCTCTAGTTAAAACTTTGAAGTGTGGAAATCTTTTCTTTAGTTCTTTTTCAATTCTATGTGCATCATCATTAAATGCTATTGAAAATAGTGTTGAACCAGAACCTGATAACGTACTCATTAAGGCACCATTTTTCAATGCAGTTTTTTGAACATCGAAAAGTTCTGGCATCTGTTTCATTCTATATTTTTGATGAACTTTATCTTGAGAAGCTACTTTTAACATTTTCCAATCTTCACTAATAAATGCAGAAGCTAATAAAGATGAGTGTGATATATTAAAAATTGTATCCTCTTTTGAATATTTATACGGCAATGCTTTTCTAGCTAATTGTGTTGATATAGGTCTATTTGGTATAACAACTATAGCTTTTAAAGATTTAGGCATATTTTTATTTATAAATTTTACTTCATTATCTTGAACTGTAGCAACATTAAAACCACCCATCACAGCTGGTGTAATATTATCAGGATGGCTTTCATAAGCTAATGCCAAATTCAATAATTTTTCTTTTTCAATCTGTATACCTTCAATTGCATATGCACTTGCAATTGCTGAAACAATAACTGCTGAAGAACTACCTAAACCTCTTGATAAAGGTATCTCATTTGTAAATTCAAATCTAAAGTGTCTTTTTCTATTTGATAAATTATGATAAAAATCATTAAATATTGCAATAAACATATTATTGTCTTTAAGTACAGGATTATTTGACCCTTCACCTTTTAATGATACACTATGAAATTTTGACGGTTTTATACTTACTTGATTATGTAATGATATAGCTAATCCTAAAGTATCAAAACCAGGTCCTAAATTAGCACTAGTAGCAGGCACACATATTTTCAAACTTCTTCCTTTAAACAGCAGGTAAATTGTATATTGGCAAAGTTTCAGCTGATATATTAATATTTTCTAAAACCTCTGGCAATTCAAAGGGTGACATTTTACAGTTATTTTCTAAAAAGTCAACTTTAACACCATCTTTTGAATTAATAAAATATTTTTTACCTAAAGCTTTTATTGGAGTATTATCATTAAACTCAAAGCCACTGCAGGCTTTTAGCTTGATATTATGAGAAATAGAAACTGTTTTTAAAAATACATATGCAACTTTTATAGCCATATATGAACCAGGTGTATTTACATAAATTAAACTATCAATAGTATATTTATCTAAAATCTCTTTAAAAAGTACAGGTAAAACATCAGAGGTCATGCCCTCTTCTTCATACACTTTTATTAATTTTTTATTTTCATAAATTCCAATTAATAAAGGTTTTGAAATACTTATAACTAACACTTCAATCATATATTATGCTTCAACCTTTGAATAAGCTAACTCAAATACTTGAGCTTCATCTTGTGCCTCTTCTAAATCTATAATTTCATAATTTGCTTCATTTTCATAAAGTTTTTTTGTTAGTAAATGATTTAAATGATGACTTCCCGCATGAGCATTATATTCTCCAACTAATGTATAACCTAAAAGTGCCATATCACCAATTGCATCTAAAATTTTATGTCTGACAAATTCATCTTCATATCTTAATCCATCAGGATTTAATACTTTACTATGGTCTAATACAATTGCATTTTCCATACTTCCACCCTGAGCTAATCCAATACTTCTTAGATATTGAACTTCATGTAAAAATCCAAATGTCCTAGCACGGCTAATATTCTCTTTATATTCAGCAATTGAATAATCAAAATGAAATTGTTGTTCACCAATAACAGGATGCTCAAAATCAATAGAAAAATCATATATAATATGATTTGAAGGTTTTAAAGCAACTTTTTTACCATCTTCTGTAGTAATCTCAACATCTTGTTTAATCTTTATTGCTTTTTTTGATTTATTTAACTCTTTAATACCTGCTTCATCAATTAACATACAATATCCAGATGAACTTCCATCAAGAACAGGAACCTCATCATTATCAATTACAACTCTTAAGTTATCAATTCCATAAGCATATACAGCAGATAAAAGATGCTCTATTGTTGAAACAACTACCCCATCTTTCCCAATAACTGTAGCCATTTTTGTATCTACAACATTTTCGATTTTTAAAGGTATTGTAACACCAGCATCAACCCTATAAAATATAATACCCATGTCAGCATCAAGTGGTTCAAGTTTCATCTTAACAGGAACTCCTTTATGAAGCCCTATTCCAATAATCTCTACACTTTTTTCTATAGTTCTTTGTCTCATTTACTACTTCTTATTTCTTGTTTTGCTTCAGCTAATATATTTGAGATTCTTGTTCTAATCCAATTTTTATCCATCCACTCTACAGGATTTACTTCTATACCTTGTACTAAAACACCAAAATGTAAGTGATCTCCAAATACTGCTCCTGTGCTACCTGTATTAGCTATTATTTGCCCTGCTCTTACTTCATCATTTTTTGCAACTTGAAATTGACTAGTATGTGCATATAATGTTTGTAATCCAAACCCATGGTCAACAATAAGGGTATTTCCATAAATTCCTAAATAATTGTTGAATATTACTTTCCCATTATTTGATATTTTAACTTGTGCATGCTTTATACTTGCCCAATCCATCCCTAAATGCCAAGCTTCATCAATCTTTTGCCCATTATATGAATATTCCCTTTTTTCTGCAAATCCAGCAAATGTTTTTGAACCACTTAATCTTCTAAATGGTTTTAAATTAAAACTTGTAATCATCTCTTTTGACATATTATTAAGAGATTGTTCTTTTATAGTATTTACATTGTTAGCTCTTAGTTCTCTATTTTGTTTTATAAATATCTCTTCGTTTGTATTTGGTACTTCATAATCACTTTTTTGAAGTACAGGAATAGATACTTTATTAATAAAGTTATCACTAATTGTTAATTTATCATTTTTGATTTTTAAATCTTTTATATAAAAAGGTACTTTTGTTGTTGTTTCATTATTTGCTTGATCAATAGCAACTAAGTTTACTCTACTAAATTCATCAAACTTTATATCAATTGGCCAAGCAATAATTGCAGCATAATACCCCTCTTTTAAATATGGAATTAATTCAAATCTATATTCATTGTTAAAAGTGATATATTTATCTTTTAAATTTTCATCCCTAACTTCAACAACTAAAGCGGCACTTCCACCCCTTTTAATATTGTAAGAATTAGAAATAACTCTAGCTAAGGGTCTTTTTTTATCTATACTTAATTTGTATTCTTTATAAGATTTATTTCCTTGGAAAAAATTCCAAAAAGAATTATCATAAACCTCTATTGCAATAGTTACCTCTTTTATATTTGGTCTAAGAGGTAAAGGTTTAATATTTAATACAACTTTTTCTTGTTTTGCAGAGATAGTATTCTCAGAAAGTTTTTCTATATTATTTCCAGACTTATAATATATTTTATAAGATTTAATTCCACTTTTATCAAAAAGATCAACAGATAATGAATCTTTTAGATTCCAAAATCCTGAACTATTCAGAACTATTTTTGCAGGTTGCTTTTCAAATAATGGAGAAAAATAAACAAATCCTCCTCCAGCTATTATTAAAATTAAAACTAATCCGAAAACTATATTTAATAAACTATTCTTTTGTCGTCTCAAGTATTTCCTTTAAAACTCTTTTTCTTACACTTTCTATATCTATTGAATCTATTGAAAACCCAGCCGCATTTGTATGACCTCCGCCACCAAATATTGAGGCTACCTTATTTACATCAATTTTATCCTTTGATCTAAGACTTATTCTACTGACTCCATTTACTACTCTAACAAATAAAGCAACTTTTACAATTTGAATTCTCATAATCATATTTAATGCTTCTTCACAATCTCTATTATGAGCTCCTGTTTGTTTAAACCATTCATCTTTTGCATATATTGTTGCAACTTTCCCCTCATTATAAAGTTCTAAACTTTCTAAGACTTTTGGGATTATTCTATATTTTGCTAAAGAATCTCTTCTTTTTATTTTATTAGCGATATCTGATGGACTTGCTCCAAAC